>JAWOHY010000083.1:0-16137 GCA_046484945.1 Bacteroidales bacterium | reverse complement strand
TTTAGTCGTCGGAAGGAAAAACCACCAACCGACGGCTTTAGTCGTCGGGTGAATTGTTTTTCTTAATTTTACATTCTTAATATTCATCCCATGCCTGAAAAAGAGATCCAACTCCTCAAAACCCAGATCGAAAAGCTGAAAGCCAGGGATTTCGACCTGGATGCCTGGAAAAAATCGACCATTATTATCCTGGCCCGGATCTTCGGCGACAGCAACCAGAAGATCAGGCAGATCGAGAACATCGAGTACGATTACAGCAGCTGGGCGCTGCGGGATACCACGGGTTCCGACTCATATCTCGACAGCTGTATGAAGCTCGGCCGCGAGATCCTGCAGGCTTCCATCGACGAACTGGAAAACCTCGGCCTGCCACAATCCGAAGAGACAGGAGATGCGTTTTTCCTGGTCATCACCAACGCCCTGCAGGACGAGCTGAAGGGATCGCAGGTGAAGGAGATCGGGAATATCCTGGCTTCGGGTGAAAGCCCGGAAAAGAAGCGGGAAATCATCCTGGAAAAAATCAAGGAATATGGCAGCGAGATTTCGCATGATATTCTTTCCAACATACTGACCAGTTCCCCCATGATCAAAAAATACACACAATAGATGGAGCTTGATGTTAATTCGCAATCAGACCTGAACCAGGAGCAAAAAGTACGCCTTCTCATGGATTTCATGCACCGGACCATGATGCACCATGCCATGTGGTTTGCCGAGGTGCAGCACCAGTATGGCCGGGAAAAGGCGCTGGAGGTGATGAAAGATGCCTATGCGCGCAGCACTTCGATCCAGCTGAACCGCCTGGCGAAGACGTTGGGGTTTGAGATGAGGGATGGAGTCCCTGTGCCGCTGCTGAACCTGCCGGAAGAAAAACTCGACAAGTTGACCGAAAGCCTCGCCGTCAACTGGCTGGCCAACGACGGCGTCTGGTTCCAGGCGGTGGAGTTCACCCACGGGTTGTGGGATGCCAAGCGCTGCAACGACACCTGCTGGGCACATTTTTCTCCCTTCGAGGCGTGGTCGATCCGGAATTTCCTCGATCTGCCCGAAAATCCCGGCCTGGAAGGGCTGAAAAAAGCGCTGCAATTCCGCCTGTATGCCACCATCAATACACAGTCGATCATCGAAGAAACGCCCGATAGCTTTGTCTTTCAAATGAATGAATGCCGGGTACAGGCGGCCCGCAAACGGAAAGGGCTCGACGATTATCCATGTAAATCTGGCGGACTGGTGGAATACACCACCTTTGCCCGGGCCATCGACCCCCGCATCAAAACTGAATGCATCGCCTGCCCGCCGGATGAGCATCCGGATAGCTATTACTGTGCGTGGAGGTTTAGGGTTTAGTTATTGGGTATTGATTTTACTCTTGTAATTTACTATCTTTGAAGGATATTAACCGTTATTATTCCTTTTCAGATGAATCAGTCATTTCACCGCTTCATTTTACTCCTGCTCATATTTTTTACCCTGTTTAAAATTACTGACAGCAAGGAGCAGGTGGCATTGGTGCCGCTGGGCGCAATGCCGACTGATGAGCCACTTCCACCCGATTCGGTAACGGCTGTCATTCTCGGGCCGGACAGTGCAATGTATATTTCCTGGCTTATTCCGCAGACCGGGCTTACCGTTGAAGCCTACGACATATACCGGTTGTCGGATTTTGATCCGGAAGGCGATCCAACTTCAGGCACGCATACATGGTACCTTTCACACAACTGGCCCGCCTGTTCCGATCCTTCCTGGTCACAGCTGGATCCAGGCTGGTATGCGTATGGCGTGAGGGCCGTATATACTAACGGACAGGTATCTGTCATGGCGGTATCCAATATCGTCGGGCACCTGATGTACTGCAGTGTCGGGGTACAGGTTACCCTGGCCACGAATCAGCCTGCGACAGATGCCAGGGTAAACCTTTTTGGCAAAGACTATCCATACAAGGATTACGCCGGCCGGGATTCCAGTCTGGTGAGCATCGATTCCGTCATCAAAAGCACTTATACAGTCGCCGCTTATCATACCGGCTATGACACAAGCTATCATGAAAATGTGACCATCAGCCAGGATACACTTTTTGAGCTACTTCTTCAACTTAAAAAACACCCGCCCTACAACTTGTTCGTCGATTCAGTGTCATTGATTGCCAGGTGGAATGAGCCGACGTTGACAGCCGTCAGGGAAGATTTTGAAAATCCCGTCTTCCCTCCTCCCGGATGGCAGGCCCTTACCGAAGCCAGTACCGGATGGTTCAGGACGATGAATGGGAGTTCAGGAGGTTTTACTATTCCGCCCTGGGACAGCTATTATGCCTGCGTGAATGATGATAATATGGTATCTCTGTTCGATAGGGAAGCTGGGTCGAGTGCCAACGGATGTTGTGATTACCTGATCACCCCCCCGCTGGACCTGACGGAAAGTGATGGTTACCTGTTGGTTTTCGATTCGTTTTACAACGGTGCCTATGGCCATGTTGCATTCATTGAATACAGTCATGATAATGGTGAAACATGGGATGTATTTTATCAACTGATGCCTTACGCCACATGGCATACACTTCAGTTGGACCTTGGCACCCTGGCCGGCCCCGATGCGACCCAGCCGGTCTGGATTGCCTTTCACAGCGACGATCTCGGTTCGTGGACTTCCGGGTGGGCCATTGACAATGTTTGCATTTGCGATCCCTCTGTCACGATCGATTATGAAAACTTCAATGTTTACCTGGATGACAGCCTGCTCGCCCAGACTTCCGGTATGGCTTACAATTACGCGCCGTTAAATTACGGGCAACGTTACCTGGCCGAAGTATCGGCGAATTATTCACATGGCGTTTCCAGGAAGGACACTTTTTCGTTTACCAGCCGGTACCTTCCCCCTCCCCTGGACCTTGCCGCTTCTGTCGGACAAGATTCTGTTTATCTTTCCTGGGACCCCCCGGATACGGAACTCACTGCTCGTGCCGTGGATTCCATTGTTCCGGCAAACCTCCTGGGCTACAATATTTACAGGAACGAGCTCCCTGTTGAATATCAACCGCATACAGGGGCTTATGTCACACAAACATACATTGACGCAGGTCTCGAGCCTGGTCACTATCTGTACACGGTAACTGGTATCTATGACCTGGGCGTTTACGGTTTTCCGGGCGATACAGGAGAATCGGCAAAGACGCCTTTTCGCAATGCAATCGTTGAGAATTGCAAAGAGCTTGAGTTTATTGAAAACTGGTCGTTTAACGGCTTTATACATCAAAACTGGATTGCGGAAAGCCCCGACTGGGTTATCGATACCCTGGAGGGCATCAATCCGCCCTGTGCGGCTTTTATTCCGGACACTGCAATGTATCAATATTCTATCGGCCTGGTCAGTCCCCCACTTTGCGCGCATAAAATAAAACAAAGGGAAATCTGGCTGGATTTCTACCTGCAATTACAATCATCAACCGCTTCGGGAACTGAATTTCTCAGGGTTAAAATATGGGATTGGGTTAGCCAGGAATGGTTTATTGCTGAGGAATTCAGCAATGCTGACGGGAATATCCCCTGGACTCTGTTTAAAATCAATCTCACCGATTTTGCCCTGGAAAATGTGATTAAACTTGGTTTTATGGCTGAAGGCGAAAATGCGGGGCTTATCGACGGATGGTATATTGACCATATTTATGTATACCCGGTTTGTGTTGGCCCGGAAACGCTGACCTCTGCGGTTGACCCGGGTAATGCTGCCATTATCCTGACCTGGGAGCCTTCCTTTAAAGAACCGGATGGTCAATGGATCCACTGGGACGATGGCAATTTATACACGGAATTTGGCACAGGCGAACCTGCAATGTTTGACGTAGCCCACTGCTATGAACCCGTTCATCTTATGGATTTTGAGGATTACAGTATTCATACGATTGCTTTTTGCCCGACGGAAGTCAACGCCAGTTACAGCGTCCGGGTTTGGAAGGGCCAAGATGCGGCGATCCTGCTGGCAGACATTCCTGTGAAAGACCCGGAATGGTATCAATGGAGCTATGTGGAGCTATCGTCCCCCATACCTATTGACATAACCCAGAATCTTTACATCGGTTATCACATCGATGCCTTAACAGGTTATCCGGCAGGATGCGACAACGGGCCGGCTATTGAGGGTTATGGAAACATGATCAATATGGATGGTTGGAAGACACTGACACAAGTAGATCCAGGCCTTAATGTCAATTGGAACATCAAAGCGTTTATCCAGCCTTCCGCAATGGACCGGGGGCCCCTTTATTACCAGGTTTACCGGAATATTGACAATGGTGGTTATGAATTATACGGATATGCCATGGACACCACGTTTATTGATGCGAATCTCACCAATGCTCTCTATTGTTACAGGGTCAGCGCCTTGTGGGCGGATCCGTGGATGGAGTTTTGCGAAAGTGCATTATCGATGGAAGCCTGCGAGTTATTGAGTGTAGGATTGCACTCCAGGTCCCCTTTAAACCGGGAATTCTCCATTTATCCCAACCCGGCCAGGGAAGTGTTGAGTGTTAAGGTTTTGGGTTTAAGTTCAGGAATTGATTGTTCATTAGTGATCTATGATATTTTCGGGCGAGCAGCCTCAGCCCACACTCCGGCCATCATCGACGCGGTGGAGGGCGAAGTTGGCTGGCAAGTGGATGTTTCCAAATTACCTGCCGGCATCTACCTTGCCGTGGTGCAGGATGAGCGGGCGGTGATCGGGACGGGAAAATTTCTCGTTACACGTTAAATGGGACGCTCCTACGGAGCTTGAATCTCTCTTAATTGCCACCGTTGATACAGATGGCAGCGCTCCTCCGGAGCGTAGGTCTAATCTGAATCCCCCTGTCCCCTTGTCCCCAAGTCCCCCTGTCCCCTTGTCCCCAAGTCCCCCGGTCCCCCTTGTCCCCTTGTCTTCATGCAAAAACTAACTAATGACTGACGACTATCGACTAACGACTTTTTCCTTGTCAATTATTTATTATGGTACTGCCGACCGCTGACCGCCGACCGCCGACCGCCGACTGTTTTACCACAAATCACCAGGTTGTTAATGCAGCCCTCTTCCAGACTGTACTGGTTTTAATGTATACATAGTCATCATCCCAGGCAATATCGCCGGTATGACCATTATTATCTGAGGAGCCTGTTGGTGTGTAGGATGTCTGCATTCTCAACTGGTTGTAACCAGTCGTGTTATAGATGTCGAGCTTGGCAGATGGAGTTGTTGTACCTATTCCTATATTCCCATTATTATTCAGATGCAACCTTGTCATATCATTTGTTTTAAAACTCAAAGCAAAGTCATCTGTATTTCCAAGCGACCTGTCCGCCCCTCCTGCTTCACCTCCGTTGGAGAAATCGCCCCCGGGTTTAGCCCAGCCCAGGGTGCCGCTGCCATCGGTCTGCATGCATTGACCGGAAGTGCCATCAACAATTGGAAACTGATAAATTCCCTTGATATCAAGTGTCCCATGTATCCTGAGCAGTTCATTATCAAATTCCCCGTAAATAAGCGGAGCAATGGTATCGGAGTTGGAAATGTAAAGTCTATCGGAACCGGTCTCATTTGTACCTGCACGGTAACCGATAAATACATTGTGATTACCCTCGGTGTTATTCCATCCGGTACCCCGGCCAAGATATGTGTTGTATGAACCTGTCTGATTTGCTGCTCCTGCAGATGTACCAAGGAATACGTTTTCTCCTCCTGTTGTATTATAAAACCCACTGGTTGTTCCTATTATAACATTCAGCGACCCTTCGGTGTTAACACGCCCAGCAGAGATTCCCAAAATTACATTATTGCCTCCTGAGGTATTCGCATGTCCTGAGAAATTGCCAATAAAAACATTTCCACTTCCATCTAAGTTGGAATGCCCTGCCACTCTGCCTATAAAAGTGTTTCCATTACCATTTGTATTGCTGTAACCTGCCCTGTATCCGACAAAGGTGTTTTTATCGCCTGTAGTCCAAACTCCCGAACTATCTCCTATTATTGTATTTTCCAGGCTGCCCCGTATCTCAATCCTCTTAGCATTAAACCTAAGCAGCTGTGTATCGAATTCCCCATAAATAAGCGGTGGAACAGTATCTGTATTGGAAATATATAGTTTACTGGAGGACGTGTCATTTATACCGGCCTGGTAACCAATAAATACGTTTCCCTGCCCGTAAATATTATTCTGGCCCGCAAATCCACCCAGATAGGTATTGTTGTCAACAGGGCTGAACCTGCCGCTGAATGCCCCGGCATTTCTTCCGACAAACACATTATACAATCCCCCGGAGTGATAATAGCCTGCATTGTAACCAATGAATGTATTTGAAGAACTTGAGTCAGAATAAACACCTGTGTTTCTTCCAATGAAGGTATTTCTGTTACCGGTCTTGTTATAAATACCAGCATTGGCACCAACATATGTGTTAAATATACCGGCTGAGTCATACCTGCCGGCCCAGCCACCTACGAACACATTGTCGTAACCTGTGGTATGGTTTTCCCCGGCCCTTGCCCCCAGGAAGGTATTCCAGCTATCACGGTTGACAGCACCGGCCTTAAATCCCAGGAAAGTGTTTTCCATTGTATTTGCATTTGCAGTATCATTCATGCCCACGCTGTCTCCAATCATGACGTGATGGGAAGGATTGACAAAGATGAGCTGGATGCTTTCAAACCGGAAGCGTTCTTCCTCATTAAGCAAAATCTTAACCGAAGATTCCTGGGCGTTTAATTGCATGGTACATAGTATCAAAAGCACGCCTGCAAAGAATAAATTTTTCATGACTTCTCATTTTTAGTCAATAATTAATAATTGAATATTTCTTCGAACAAGCATTAAAAACTTTAAAGATAAACATCTTCTTATCGATTAGTATTAAATATTTAAATTTTTTATATTCGAATATGACACTTCATCTCATTTAACCGGAGACTGCTGACTTTTTCCTACCTTTGCACCCTCATTTTTAAAAAATGGCAACTTCGGGCAGCATGACAAGCAAATACAAAGAGTATAAAGAGCTCAGCCTGACACGCATCGGCGAGGAGATCAACGGGTACTGGAAGCAGCACGGGACTTTCGAAAAGAGCGTTCAGATCAGGAAAGGGCACAGGGAGTTTGTATTTTACGAAGGGCCGCCGTCGGCCAACGGCAAGCCGGGCATCCACCACGTGATGGCCCGGGCGATCAAGGACATTTTCTGCCGCTATAAAACGCTAAAGGGTTTCCTGGTGGAGCGCAAAGCGGGCTGGGATACCCACGGCCTGCCCGTCGAAATCGGCGTGGAGCAAACCCTCGGCATTACCAAGGAAGATATCGGGAAAAAGATCTCGGTGGAGGAATATAACCGCACCTGCAAGCAGGAGGTCATGAAGTACAAGGACCTCTGGGACGATCTGACGGTTAAAATGGGCTACTGGGTTGACCTCGACAATCCCTATATCACCTTCGACAACAAGTATATCGAAACGGTATGGTGGTTGCTGAAACAGCTTTATGACAAAGGATTACTTTATGAAGGCTATACCATCCAGCCCTATTCCCCGGCCGCCGGCACCGGCCTGAGCTCGCATGAGCTGAACCTGCCCGGCGCTTACAAGGAAGTGAAAGACCTGACCGTGACGGCCCAGTTCAAACTGATCCGTAACCAGGATTCGGAATTTCTCTTTAAAGACGCCCACGGCGACGTATTCATCCTGGCCTGGACCACAACGGCCTGGACACTCCCATCCAACACGGCATTGGCCGTTGGGAAGAATATCGAATATGCCAGGGTGAAAACCTTTAACCCATACACCCATCTGCCCATCACGGTGATCCTCGCTAAAGACCTGGTGCCGAATTTCTTTCCGGAAAAAAATACAGAACTTAAACTGGAGGAGTATGAACCCGGGCAGAAGGCCATCCCGTTCCAGGTCATCGATACGTTCAGGGGGAAGAAGCTGGCCGGCCTCCGCTATGAGCAGCTCCTGCCATACGCGCAGCCCGAAACCGGCGACGCTTTCAAAGTGCTCCTGGGCGATTTTGTTACCACCGAAGACGGCACCGGCATCGTCCATATCGCGCCGAGCTTTGGCGCTGACGACTTTAAGGTGGCCAAAGAAAATGGCATCGGGGCATTGACGATGGTCGACAAGCTGGGCAAATTCATCGATGCGATGGGAGAGTTCGCCGGCAGGTACGTCAAACCGGAGTACGACCCCCAATTTGACCCGGCAAAGGACGACAGCGTGGATGTCGATATCATCGTCAAACTCAAAAAGGAAAACCGGGCGTTCAAGACCGAAAAGTACGAGCACAGCTATCCTCATTGCTGGCGAACCGATAAGCCCATCCTCTATTACCCGCTCGACTCGTGGTTCATCAAAACCACGGCTTACAAGGAAAAGATGATGGAGCTGAACAAGACCATCAACTGGAAGCCCGTTTCGACCGGTATCGGCCGTTTCGGCAACTGGCTGGAGAACCTGGTCGACTGGAACCTTTCACGTTCCCGTTACTGGGGCACCCCTCTGCCGATCTGGGTGACCGAAGACAGGACTGAGTTCTGCTGCATCGGTTCGGTGGAGGAGCTTAAAAAAGAGATTGAGAAATCGGTAGCGGCTGGTTTCATGCAGAAAAACCCGCTGGATAAGTTTGTTCCGGGCGATTTTTCAGATGAGAACTATGAAAGTTTCGACCTGCACCGCCCCTATGTTGACGAAATTGTCCTGGTCTCTCCGACTGGGAAGAAAATGATCCGCGAAATAGACCTGATCGACGTATGGTTCGATTCGGGTGCCATGCCATACGCGCAGTTCCACTACCCGTTCGAGCACAAAGAGCTGGAACACTATTTCCCGGCCGATTTTATCGCCGAGGGGGTGGACCAGACGCGGGGGTGGTTTTTTACTTTGCATGCCATCGCCGTCATGCTGTTCGATTCCGTATCTTACAGGGCCTGCGTCTCCAACGGGCTGGTCCTCGACAAGGAAGGAAACAAGATGTCGAAGCGGCTCGGCAATGCCGTGGATCCTTTTGAAACGATCGCCAAGTACGGTCCCGATGCCACCCGCTGGTATATGATGACCAATGCCCAGCCCTGGGACAACCTGAAATTCGACCTGGAAGGGATCGCCGAGGTGCAAAGGAAATTCTTCGGAACGCTTTACAACACCTATGCGTTCTTCGCGCTATACGCCAATATCGACGGCTTCACCTATACTGAGGAGGAGGTCCCTTTCGGGAGAAGGCCTGAGATCGACCGCTGGATAATATCGGAGCTCAATTCGCTGATCCGGAAGGTGGAAAGTTATTATGAAGATTTCGAGCCGACCAAGGCAGGGCGCGCCATCCAGGATTTCGTGATCGACCATCTCAGCAACTGGTATGTCCGGCTTTCCAGGCGCCGTTTCTGGAAAGGGGAATACTCGGAAGATAAGATCGCAGCGTATCAGACACTATACCGCTGCCTGGAGGTGGTAGCCCAGCTCGCCTCGCCCATCGCCCCCTTCTTCATGGAACGCCTGTTCACCGATCTGAACAGCGTCACCGGCCGGGTGGCTTCCGACTCGGTGCACCTGAGCGATTTCCCTTCGGCCGACGAAAGTGCCATCGACCTCGACCTGGAGGAGCGGATGGAACTGGCCCAAACGGTTTCGTCCATGATCCTTTCCCTGCGGAAACGCTCCGGCATTCGCGTCCGCCAGCCGCTCAACAAGATCATGATCCCCATTTTGAACGAGCACGACCGGAAACAGCTTCAGGCGGTGGAAAACCTGATCCTTACGGAGGTAAACGTGAAGGAGATCGAATACCTGACCGAAACCTCCGGCATCCTGGTCAGGAAGATCAAGCCCAATTTCAAGGTGCTGGGCCCACGCTTCGGCAAGCTGATGAAGCCAATTGCTGCAGCCATCTCCGCTTTTTCACAAGAGCAGATCAGCCATCTTGAAAACGAATCAGTTTCTACATTGCAGGTGGAAGGGGAAACAGTGGAGATCACCCTGAACGATGTAGAGATCACCACGGAGGATATCCCCGGCTGGCTGATATCATCCTCCGGCAGCATGACCGTGGCCCTCGACGTCAACATTACGGAAGACCTGCAGCTGGAAGGCTATGCCAGGGAGCTCATCAACCGGATCCAGAATATCCGTAAGGACCGCGATTACGATGTAACGGACAAGATCCGGGTGCAGGTGGAAAAAACCGAAATGCTGAAAAAAGCCATCGATAAGAATTTTTCATATATTTGCGCCGAAATTCTCGCTGAATCGCTTGATTTAGTGGGGAAAATCGATCCCGCCCAACGCATTTCACTGGAATTGACAGAAGATTTGTCGGCGGGAATTCATATTGAAAGAGTTATTCGTTAATTTTAGCTGTTATAACTGAAAAAACCTCGAGCCATGACCGATCCGAAAAAAGTGAAACTGGAGGCCCCTGAAAAGCTCAGGTATTCCGATGAAGAACTGGAGGAGTTCAAAGCGATCATCCTTGCCAAACTTGACAAATCCAAGGAGGACCTGAAGATGCTGATGGAGACTTTTCATCTGGACGGGGAGCATGGTACCGATGATACATCGCCCACTTTCAAGATCCTGGAAGAGGGTTACCAGGTGATGTCGAAAGAGGAAAACAGCCGGCTGGCAGCACGGCAGCAGAAATTCATCAATAACCTGGAGAATGCCTTGCTGCGAATTGAGAACAAAACCTACGGGATATGCCGCGCCACTGGCAAGCTGATCTCCAAGGACAGGCTAAAAAGCGTTCCGCATGCCACGCTCAGCATTGAGGCAAAGCGTAACCAGCATTTGAGAACTTGAAAAAACCACTTTTTATCACCCTGCTCGTATTAATTTCTGACCAGGTCCTGAAGATCTGGATCAAAACCACTATGACCCTCGGGCAGGAAATCCATATTTTTGGCAACTGGTTCATCCTTCACTTTACTGAAAATGAGGGGATGGCCTTTGGGCTGAGTTTTGGCGGGGAAACCGGTAAACTGATCCTGAGCCTTTTCCGCATCATTGCTGTGATCATCATTGGCATTTATATTTACCGGTTGCAGAAAAGCGCATCACATCCCGGCCTGATCATCAGCTTTTCGCTGATCTTTGCCGGCGCGATGGGCAATATTATTGACAGTGCTTTTTATGGCATGATCTTCAGCCAGAGCAGTTATCATACCGTTGCAGCGGTTTTTCCGCCCGATGGCGGTTACAGTTCATTTCTGCATGGTAAGGTGGTTGATATGCTTTACTTTCCCATCATCCAAACCAGGCTCCCGCAATGGTTTCCCTTCAACGGCGGTCAGGAGTTTATTTTCTTTCGCCCGGTGTTCAACATTGCCGACAGCGCCATTACCACCGGTGTCTTCATGTTACTCATTTTTCAAAAGAAATTCTTTGGTAAAAAAGTGACATCCCCTGAAGAAATCTCAGAATAAGGGATGTTGAACACTTGTTCAAATTGATTAATTACTTAATTTTTACTACCTTTGCATTTCTTTTTAAATTAGTAAGCCTTTGAATATGGAAAAGAAAAGGGTTCTCTTCGTTTCTCAGGAAATCACACCATACCTTGAAGAATCTCACATCGGTTTAATTGGCCGGCACCTGCCGCAGGGAATACAGGAAAGGGGAAGGGAAATCCGGACCTTCATGCCCCGTTACGGGAACATCAATGAAAGAAGAAACCAGCTGCACGAAGTCATCCGGTTGTCAGGTATGAACCTGATCATTGATAACAACGACCATCCGCTCATCATCAAAGTGGCATCCATCCAGCAGGCCCGCATGCAGATCTATTTCATCGACAATGAAGATTTCTTTATGCGAAAGGCGACCTTGTATGATAAAAACGGCAAATTTTTCCAGGATAATGATGAAAGGGCGATCTTTTTCGCCAGGGGGGTGCTGGAAACGGTTAAAAAGCTGGGCTGGGGCCCCGATATCATCCACTGCCACGGATGGTTCACCAGCCTGGTCCCGCTTTACGCGAAAAAGTCGTACCGCGATAATCCGCTGTTTGCCGAAACGAAGATCGTGATTTCTCTTTATGATGACGATTTTAAAGAAGAGCTTGCCTCCGGTGTGGCAAAAAAGATAAAATACGACGGTATCACGAAACAGGACCTGGCATACTATAAAAATACTGATTACGTTAGTTTGCTGAAAGCAGCCATGGAATATGCAGACGGAATCATAATCGGCAGTCCGAAAATCAATGAAGAGATCATGGATCATGTCAGGAAAACGGATAAACCCGTCCTGGAATACCAGGATATGGATCAATACATTGATGCCTACTCCGATTTTTACGATAAAATTCTGGTGGAAGAAAGCGTATCCAGCCGCTGAGACATTCAAAAACGCCGTATCTCATCGAACCATACCCGATATGCACATGATGAAATTGAAAAAATGGTCGCCTGCCTGCCTGCTGATAACGGCCATTGTTTTGTTAACAGGTTGCACCAAAGATCTGAATGAGGTGGGGATTGACATTCAGCCGCCGGGTGATAAGCTGAATGTGGTATCAACCGATACAACGCTGGTCGTCGCTTACTCACAGTTGGTAGATTCCATTAAAACCGATGAAACCTCGGTCAGCTTGCTGGGCAGTATTGTCGATCCGGTTTTTGGAAGATCCACAGCCAGTATTTATACGCAGTTGAGGCTGTTCAGGACCGGTTTTAGTTTCGGTACGAACCCGGTTGCCGACTCCCTTATCCTTTCTCTCAAATATGCAAACCATTATGGCGATTCAGCCGCCATGCTGACATTGAAAGTGTTTGAATTAGATGAAAGTTTTTACATTGATTCGTCGTATTACTCTCATCAAACTCTGGCTGTCAAGCCTTCTCTGCTGGCCCAGAAAACATTCTCGCCTGATTTCAAAAGCAATGTGATTGTCGGTACGGACACGCTGGACCCCCATCTTCGCATTAACCTGGGGGAACTGACTACCGACCTGATGGACCGGCTGGTCAATATCCCGTCTGACAGCATGGCCTCCAATGAAAGTTTCCTCAATTATTTCAAAGGCCTTTATCTGACAGTTGAAGATGCTTTCGGCGGAGGCATTATAATTTATTTTGACATGCTGTCCACTTTATCGGGCATGGAATTGCACTATCATAATGACGATGGTGACACCCTTTCATACAATTATATCATTAATTCCAACACAGGGCGTTTCGGACATTTTATGCATGATTACAGCCTGGGAGATCCTGCTTTCCGGGCGCAGGTGCTTGAAAATGATACATCACTGGGACAGCAGATCTGCTATGTCCAGGCACTCGGTGGCGTGAAGACAAATATTCGCTTTCCCGATATCCGGCATTTCTATGACGATGGTAAAATTGCCGTCAACGAGGCCCGATTGTTCATGAAGACCTATGAAGAGGAGCCCGGGCTGCCGCTGGCCAAATTCCTGATACTGGTTGCCAGGAAGAGCGATGGCGGTTTTACCTTACTGGATGAACAGCTGGAAGGGACCACCTTTTTCGGTGGGTTTTATGATAAGCGTAACAAAGGATACTGGTTCAGGATCACCAGTACGGTACAGGAACTGATGCGATCCACGGAACCCGATTACGGATTCGATCTCTATCTTTCCGGAGGTTCCGTAAATGCCGAAAGGGTACTGCTCGTGGGGCCGGAACCGCAGTTGCCGGTTAATCCCGAGGACCGGATGCGACTGGTGGTTACCTATACCCGGTTGAATTGAGCCGGTGATATTTTTTTTGATCAATGATTTGTTGCTAAGTTTGCCGGGAATTTTTTAAATCAATATTATGTGTGGAATTGTTGCCTACCTGGGGGAAAAAGAGGCATATCCCATTTTGATCAAAGGATTATATCGTTTGGAATACCGGGGGTATGACAGCGCGGGTATGGCTATCCTGAATGATGACCTGAAGGTTTTTAAAACGAAGGGAAAGGTTGCCGACCTGGAGCAACATGTCCGGGATATGGCATTGGCCGGAACGGTAGGCATTGCCCATACCCGGTGGGCTACCCATGGGGAACCCAATGACGTCAATGCCCATCCGCATTATTCCAAATCGCGTAACCTGGCCATTATTCATAACGGTATCATTGAAAATTATCTCACCCTCAAAAAGGAGCTGACCAACCGGGGTTATCAATTCACGAGCAACACCGATACAGAGGCCCTGGTGCACCTGATTGAGGACATCCAGGTGCATGAGCAGGTAGACCTGGTGGAAGCGGTCCGGATCGCGTTGAACCAGGTGGTTGGCGCTTACGCCATCGTAGTTATTTCGAAGAATCATCCCGACATGCTGATTGCGGCCCGCAAGAGCTCCCCGCTGGTTGTCGGTATTGGTGCAGGGGAATTTTTCATCGCTTCGGATGCCACCCCTATTGTGGAGTACACCAAGGATGTCGTTTACCTGAACGATGAGGAGCTGGCCATTCTTCAGAAAGGCAAGCCGCTCAAGATCAAAACGATAAAGGATAAAGAAACGACACCTTATATCGAAAAGCTGGAGATGAACCTGAGTGCACTGGAAAAAGGCGGTTATGAGCACTTCATGCTGAAGGAGATCTTTGAGCAGCCCCGTTCTATCCGCGACAGTATGCGGGGGAGGCTGCGGCTGAGTGAGGGCACCGTTTCGCTGGGCGGGATTGTCGATTATGAGCAAAAACTGATCCATGCCGACAGGATCATTATCGTGGCGTGCGGCACTTCATGGCACGCCGCCCTGGTCGGGGAATACCTGATCGAAGAGCTGGCCAGGATACCGGTGGAAGTGGAATATGCCTCCGAATTTCGTTACCGCAACCCCATTCTCTGCGAAAAAGACGTGGTGATCGCCATCTCGCAGTCGGGCGAAACGGCCGATACGCTGGCTGCCATTGAGCTGGCCAAGATGCGTGGCGCCACTATTCTCGGAATTTGCAACGTGGTAGGCTCCTCCATTGCCCGGGCCACCCATGCCGGCTCCTACACCCATGCAGGACCGGAAATCGGTGTAGCGTCTACAAAGGCATTTACCGCCCAGGTGACCGTTTTGACCATGCTTGCCCTGACCATTGCCCAGCGGAAAGGAACGGTCCCCAAATCACGTTTTCTGCGCATCATGCACGAACTCGACCAGATTCCCGAAAAGGTTGCCAAAGCGCTCAAGGTGGATCATGTCGTGCAGCAAATTTCTTCCTTATATAAAGATCATCGGAACTTCCTTTACCTGGGGCGCGGATATAATTTCCCCGTGGCCCTGGAAGGCGCCCTTAAGCTGAAAGAGATCTCCTATATCCATGCCGAAGGCTATCCTGCCGCCGAAATGAAGCACGGCCCCATCGCCCTGATCGACGAGGAGATGCCCGTGGTGTTCATTGCCACCAATAAAGGCACCTACGATAAGGTGCTCAGCAATATTCAGGAGGTGAAAGCGCGGAAAGGGAAGATCATCGCCATCGTCACGGAACACGACCAGCTGGTGCGCGAAAGCGCCGATCACGTCATCGAGATCCCCGAAACGGAAGAGATGCTCGTCCCGCTGCTGGCCACCATCCCGCTACAGCTTCTATCTTATCATATCGCCGTCATGCGCGGATGTAACGTCGATCAGCCGCGGAACCTGGCGAAGTCGGTTACGGTGGAGTAGGAGGGTGGGACTGTAGGACGGTAAGACTGTAGGACGGTAGGACGGTAGGACGGTAAGACTGTAGGACGCATTCCACATTCCCTTCTCTGCCCGGGGGTCAGAGGCCATTGTTTTAGCCAACAACAATGATTTCAAACCACCCGCATAATTCTGCATCAAACAGGAAACATATCCAACCCTGCTATGGGCTTCAGCTTCCCATAATTGTTGATTTACTTTCTTTGCAAGCATCAGCATCTCATTGTAATAAGCTAAAGCAACAGGCCGGTTACGTTCCTGATAATGCATACCAATTTGCCTGTTGAGGTACATATTAAGGGTATCATTCTTTGAAGAAACCAAAACTTTTTTTAAACTATCTGCCTGAATGCTTGTGGGAACTTCCCAAAAGAGGTTGTTCTGTGCGCTGCTAAAACATGGAAGTATTGCCAAAAAAAATCCAATTATATATAGGCTTGATGTTTTCATAATATGGGGAATTGAATTGTAAACATTGAACCCTCATTCTCCCTACTTACTA
>JAWOHY010000064.1:0-16743 GCA_046484945.1 Bacteroidales bacterium | reverse complement strand
TTGAGCATCATCAGTGGGATTTTTTGTTGAATATATCCTGCAGGGCATCTTCCGGTTTTTCAAACCGGAAAGAAAAGCCTTCCTGCGCAAGTTTGCCCGGCAGGATGTGCTGGCTGGCAAGTATGGTTTCGCTGGCCATCTGTCCCAGAATGATTTTCAGAAGAAAACCGGGTATCCGGAACCAGACCGGTTTGTGGATCATTTTGCCGGTGGCACGGATAAAATCCTGCATAGTAACAGGTACAGGGGCGACAAGATTATAAGGCCCCTGCGCCTTTTCGTTTTTTATCAGGTGAAGAATGGCGCGCACATGGTCTTTCAGGGCAATCCAGGAGATCATTTGGTTGCCAGTGCCGGGAATCGTACCGGTATAAAAACGGAATGGAAGCAACATATTTTTCAATATGCCGCCATCTTTTGCCAATACGACCCCTGATCGGAGATAAACCACCCGCACACCGGCTGTTTGCAAGGGTGAAACCGATTTTTCCCATTGCACCACCAGCCTTGCGATAAAACCTTTGCCAGCCCCATGGTTTTCATCGGCCGGGGTTGTAACCCGGGTGCCATATAAGCCAATTCCGCTGGCCTGGATAAGAAATGCGGGCTTGTTATCCATTTGCAGGATGGCTTCCGTGAGCAGTCTTCCCGGGCCAATACGGCTTTCAGTTATCTTCTTTTTTCGTTTTTTCGTCCAGTAACCGCCGGCAATGTTTTGCCCTGCCAGGTTTACAATACCGTCAATGCCGGTGAGGGTTTCCAGCAGATCTTTCAAGGTACGGCCATCCCATTGACGGATTTCCGTTTCATCACCCAGGATCTGTGTGGCTTTTTCGACATTTCTGGAAGAGGCAATCACCTTGTATCCAGCCGTTTTCAGTTCAGTGACCAGTGACCGGCCGATCAATCCTGTGGCGCCTATGATTAGTATATTCATAATATTTATATATAAATCAGCTTTGTAAAATTAACAAAAACCATTCATTTCTCCAGACATTATAATAGATTTGATAGCTTCGCAACATTAAAACCGGGTAAGAAGGTGACCGTTTGAAAACTACCGTAACATACCGCGAAATCTGGCATATCGCTTTTCCCATTATTCTGGGGAGTATTGCACAGAACCTGCTGAATGTGACGGATACGGCTTTTTTAGGCCGTGTCGGGACCATTGCCCTGGGGGCTGGTGCCATCGGGGGTATTTTTTATTTTTCAGCTATAATGCTGGCATGGGGTTTCGGAGTAGGAATGCAGATCATTATTGCCAGACGAATGGGGGAGAATAAGATGTCTGAGATCGGTCAGACCTTTCAGCACGGATTTTATTTTCAGGTGCCCCTGGCGCTGTCCCTGTTCAGTATCATGCAGTTCTTTGCAAAGGACATCCTGCTGCACGTGATCGATTCCCCGGATGTTTATCTGTCAACCATTGAATTCATCCGCTTCCGGTCATATGGCGTCTTTTTTGCCGGGATCAATATGCTGTTCAGGGGTTTATATGTTGGGATAGGTAAAACCAGGGTGATCACTTATACCACTGTCGTGATGGCCTCGGTCAATATTCTATTCGATTATGTTTTGATATTCGGCAAATTCGGATTTCCGGAAATGGGAATCGCAGGGGCGGCCCTGGCATCGGTCATTGCCGAATTCACGGCCATGATGTTTTTCATTTTTTATACCCTGTTTAAACTCGATGGCCGGATTTTCCATCTTTACACCCGCTGGCCATTTGATAAAGGTTTATACGACCGTATGATTAAGCTCTCCTTGCCGGTCATGTTTCAAAATTTTCTTTCATTAGCCTCCTGGCTGGTATTTTTCCTTTTTGTCGAAAAACTGGGTGAACAGGCACTGGCGGTTTCAAATATTATCCGAAGTTTTTATATTGTGCTGATGATCCCGATGTGGGGTTTTGCCTCCGCCACCAATACCCTGGTAAGCGGATTGATTGGTCAGGGCAGGGGAGAGGAGGTGCTGTCGCTGGTTAAAAAAATTGTGAGGATATCTTTTCTCATGGTTTTTTTTCTGGTTGTACTCGGCTTATTATTCCCGGGTTCAGCCATACGTATTTACACGAACGACCCAATATTAATGGAAGCATCGTTGCCGGCATTTTACATCATTAGCCTGACGGCTCTGATACTGGCTATGGCCTTCATATTTTTCAACGGGGTTTCGGGGACAGGAAAAACACAGGTGTCATTCGCCATTGAGATTGTTGTGATCGTATTATATCTTGGCTTCACTTACCTGGTGGCGGAATATTTAAGGTTGCCGGTTCATTTGGTATGGACGGCTGAATTTTTATATGCCTTTCTGCTGGGATCTCTTTCCTATATGTACCTCAGGGGAGGTCATTGGAGATCCGCGAAAGTATGATCAAAGAATGCGAGAAGTTGTGCGGCTTCAATTTCTCAGCTTGGCGTAAACAGCAGGGGGAGTGAGTGAATCATCGATCCTGGTCTCGATGATATGCTGGTAGTCATTTAAAAAGCGGGACAGCTTCCCATACCGTAATCCTTTCTGCCTGAGAAACGTTCCCAATTCGGCAAGATTGGCCCACCCGTATTCATTGGCACAACTGTTAACGCCTTCCTTTAAAATATTTTCAATCTCTGATGGATTCATGATTGTAACTTTTAAAGTCTAATAGTTAACCGGCTTGACAAATATACAAATTAATTTGCTGAAAGTCCACTTTTTAACAAAAAAAATAACAGTTTGTTCAATAAAGATAATTAAACTCAGCCGTTAGTTTTAACTGCTCTCCCAGCCGGAAGCTTTTCCGGTGATATTCCGTGATGCCGAGTTCAGATAGTGCCTGCCGGTGTGTTTTCGTGGGATATCCTTTGTTTTTTAACCATCCGTATTCGGGGAAATAATGATGGAGTTCTGCCATGAACTCATCCCGGTGGGTTTTGGCGAGAACAGATGCAGCGGCAATGCTCTGGTAGATGGCGTCTCCTTTGACAATGCAATGGTGTGGAATGCCTGGATAGGGATGGAACCGGTTGCCGTCGATCAATAAAAGTTCCGGTTTTACGGCCAGTTCGTCGATGGCCTGGTGCATAGCCAGAAAGGAAGCATTGAGAATATTGACCTGGTCGATGGTTTTATTATCCACCATGCTCACTGACCATGCAATGGCTTGTTTTTCAATAATTTGCCTGATAAAAGCCCGTTGTTTTGCATTCAGTTTTTTAGAATCGTTCAGTCCTTCATGATGGAAGCCGCCGGGAAGGATCACGGCTGCGGCAAAGACCGGCCCCGCCAGGCACCCGCGGCCGGCTTCGTCGCACCCGGCTTCTGTCAATGTCTCGGTGTAACAGGATAACAGCATTTATAAGGGGAGATAATTGTTCAGCAGAATGAGTCCAAGGTATGTCAGTAAAATGACCTCATGCCAGACCGGCTTTTTAAACTGATTGTAAAAATGTCCGATCAGGATAACGGATGGCAGATAGATCAGCGTCTGATAATGCGTTTCTCCCGACATTAAAACCATAGGAAATGTGAATGCCAGGAGCCATCCCGTGGCTGACATTTTTTTCCTGAAATTGATATTGAACGAACCCAGTGTATTGTTTGTCCTGTAAATAGCGGGTAAAAGCATCAGGCCAATGAACACGCCCCAGATGACAAATTGCAGCGGGTCGTTTTTTAAACCAAAATCGAACAGGTTCATAAAAAATAACTGATAAGCGATCAGTGCTGCCGGCAATTGGTCGATCCAGAAATAATAAACGGCAAGATAGATATAGGGGAGAAGGAAACCCATGACGGAGATGATCAGGTTCCTTCCGTTAAAAGTACCAAAAACAAGCAGTGCGATCCATATGAACAGGAACAGGAACACCGTTGTGGGAGCTATCATTGAGATAACGGACAGAATCAAGCCGGCATTGAATACGGAGACGAAATTATCCGGTTCGTTATTTGACCGGAAAATGGTATGCAAAAACCAGGCAAAAAGTGGTAATGCAGTAAGGATGGGATAAATGCACAGTGTTTCGGGATTGCTGCCCATCATGAGGATAAAAAGCAATGCCGGGAGGAGGTTGTTTTTGGGGGCGAGGTCATGATAGATCAGGATATTGTTCAGTGTAAGGGCGGCGCTGAAAACAATCAAAACAGAAAGCAGCGGGCTTATTACCGGGTGCAGCGCGGCCAGATAAGTTACCAGGCTGTATATCGGAGCAATGAATTCCAATTCCGGGGGCACCGGCACTGTGACCAGGAAACCCCGAAGCCAGATCGCTGCCGTGACCAGCATCAGGAAAAGATACTGCCCCAGGAAACTGGACCGGAAAAATCTGATCAGCATTTCAGTTTTTGTATTTAAATTTACTTCTCAAGCATTTAAAAAACATATTTCATCAAGTCTTTGCCCAGATCTTTCCGGTACGCTTTATTTTCAAACCTGATCAGGTATGCGTTTTTATATGACTTATCGAACGCTTCCTGCAGGGTCGCTCCGAAAGAGGTCAGAGCCAGCACCCGCCCACCCCGGGTGATGACCTGCTGTTTTTCCTGATCGAAACTGGTTCCAGCGTGGAACACGATGCTGTCCTTTACTTCGTCCAGACCTGCTATGGGTTTGTTCTTTTCGTAACTGCCCGGGTAACCTTCGGAAACCAGCATGACCGTGGCGGCATACCGGGGATCGGTTTCCACCGTGAACCGGTCGAGTGTCTGGTCCCCGACAGCCATGAACATTTCCAGCAGGTCGTTCTTTATTCTTGGTATGACCGATTCGGCCTCCGGGTCGCCCATCCGCGCGTTGTATTCGATGACGAAAGGTTCTCCGTTGACGTTGATCAGTCCGAAAAATATAAATCCTTTGTATTCAATTCCTTCGCTGATCAGGCCCCGGATGGTAGGTGCGATGATCTTCTCTTCGATCTTTTTATTAAAGATTTCATTGGCGAACGGAACGGGTGAGACCGATCCCATGCCCCCGGTATTCGGCCCGGTATCGCCCTCGCCGATCCGTTTATAGTCTTTGGCCGAAGGAAGTATTTGATAATGAATACCATCTGTCAGTACGAAGGCTGATATTTCGATTCCCTGCAGAAACTCTTCGATCACTATTTTATGGCCTGCTTCTCCGAATTTTGTGTCGATCAGCATTGATTTCACCTCGCGTTCCGCCTCAGGCAGGTCTTTGCAGATCACTACCCCTTTGCCGGCAGCAAGGCCATCCGCCTTGATGACGTATGGCGGCGTCATCGACTTCAGAAAATCAAGGGCATCATTCGCTTCATGCTTTGTGAATGAGCTGTACCGGGCGGTGGGGATTTGATTCCGGGTAAGAAATGCTTTGGCGAAATCCTTGCTCCCTTCCAGCATGGCGGCATTCCTCCGGGGGCCGATCACGGTTATCCCTTTCAGTGCCGGGTCAGCCAGGAAGAAATCGTGGATGCCGTCCACCAGGGGAGCCTCCGGACCCACCACCACCATCCCGATCTGTTTATCGAGGCACAACTGTCTGATCCCGTTGAAATCGGAAACGTTCACAGCCATATTTTGCCCTATGGACGATGTGCCGGCATTGCCGGGAGTGATAAAGAGACGGGTGAGATGAGGGCTCTGGCTTATTTTCCATGCCAAAACGTGTTCCCTCCCCCCTGAACCAATGATCAAAACATTCATAAACAGATTGTTAGGCAGTTATTCCTGTAAGGCTTTTTCAATAGAGTTCCACAACCGGTCGGCGGTCTTTTGCCAGGAAAATGCCTGGCGGCGGATGCGTGCTTTTTCCACCAGTTCAGTGCAAAGCGTGGGATTGGTGGCTAACTGCGTCAGCCCTTCGCTGATCGATTTGACCGAAAAGGGGTCGACCAGGAGTGCGGCATCGCCTGCCACCTCAGGCATGGAGGTGACATTGGACGTGATGACCGGGGCTTCACAATAGAAAGCTTCCAGAATGGGTATCCCAAAGCCCTCAAAGTATGATACATACACCATCGCAGTAGCCGAAGAAATAACCCTGTTCAGCTCCAGCGGATCCAGCCGTCCGCAAAATTCCACATCATGGCTGAACTTCATGCTGTCATAGGCCCCTTTGATGTGCTTCGTCCACCATTTCTTATGCCCGACAATGAGCAGTTTCGTGTCATGGCCGGTATCCTGGCGGAACAGGTCATAAGCCCTGAAAAGATTGGCCAGGTTCTTTCGCGGATGCAATGCCCCCACGAAAACAAAATAAGGTTTCCCCTGCGTGTATTTCATCCTGACCATCACCTTTTCATCATCGGGTACCGGCTGGTAGCTTTCGTTGGCGCCATTGTAAACTACATCGATTTTATCAGCCGGGATACGGTATTGGTTGATGATGTCCCTTTTCGAAAACTCAGAAACAGTGGCTATCCTTGCGGCTTTTTCTGCATATAGCGGAAAATAGTGGCGGTAGAATGTTCTCTCGGGATATGGCAGGTCGTCCGGGTAATGCTCAAAATTCAGATCATGAAAGACGTTCATGGATTTGACATCGGTCGACAACGAAAGATATCCGTCCGGAGAAAAGAACAGGTCGGGCTGGATCTTTTTCAACACCCGCGGGATCGATTTTTCAAACCACAGGTAATATAAAACAGGGTGACGTGCCTGCGGAGGAGTGACCACCGGAGTTATGTTATCAGAAAAAATGAACGACTCATCGTACTTCCTGTCGAAGATGAAATAGAACTGGTGTTCCGGGTGGCTTGTTGTGATCCGCCGCAGCGTTTCATAAGAGAACCAGCCAATCCCCTCGAGTTTGTTTTTCAGTAAAAGCCTGGTGTTAACAGCGATTTTCAATGCTCCTGTGACTTAATAGTTAATAACCTGAAAACATACTGGAGAATAAATCACAAACGTTTCCTTATTCTCATAACTTTGTACTACAAATTTAATTTTTTTTGGAGAAGAGGGGAAAAGAATGGTAAACATATCAATGAATTGTTTTTTCTCCTGATTTTGAAGGCATGCAAAAGAAATTTCTGACCAACCTGGCCCTGTTACTGTTCCTGAATGTCCTGGTGAAACCATTCTATATCTTCGGGATCGACCGGACGGTGCAGAACACGGTGGGACTGGAAGATTTCGGTTTTTATTTTACCATCTTCAATTTCGCTTTTCTTTTTAACATTCTGCTGGATGCCGGCATCACTAATTTCAACAACCGGAACATTGCCCAGCACATGCACCTGCTGAACAAGCACTTCTCCAGCCTGGTGATCCTGAAGTTTTTACTGGCGGGCCTTTACGTGGCGATCACTTTCCTGGTAGCGCTGGTCATCGGTTATGACGCCGCACAGCTTAAGCTGCTGGCCTGGGTGGGATTCAACCAGTTCCTGCTGTCGTTCATTCTCTACCTGAGGTCCAATATCAACGGCATGCTGATGTTCCGGACCGACAGTTTTTTATCGGTGCTCGACCGCTTGCTGATGATCGCCATTTGCGCGGTCTTGCTCTGGGGCAATGTAACCGGCGGAAGATTTGAGATCGAATGGTTCGTTTACGCGCAGACGGCTGCCTATACGATGACTGCTATCATTGCCTTGGCTGTCGTTATGAAAAAGGCAAAATTCAGGAGACTGCACTGGAATTGGGCTTTCTTCCTGGTCATCATGAAAAAAAGCTTCCCCTTTGCCATCCTGGTTTTGCTGATGTCAGTCTACAACCGTGTTGATTCTGTCTTTATAGAACGATTGCTGGAGGGTGCTGAGGGCAACCGGCAGGCGGGGATCTACGCGCAGGCATTCCGCCTGCTGGATGCCGTGAATCAGTTTGCCTGGCTTTTCGCCGTATTGCTCCTGCCGATATATTCCCGGATGATCCGGTTGAAAGAACCACTTGCCGACATGGTCAGGCTCCCCTTTTCATTGCTTTTTACGGTGGCGGTGATCGTGGTAACCGGCTCATTCTTCTACAGGGTGGAGATCATGAGCTGGCTCTATCCGATGGGAGATGCCGAATCGGCCGCCGATTTCGCCCGTAAGCTCAACGAATCATCCACGGTTTACGGGATACTGATGTTTGGGTTTCTCGGAAGTACCACCATGTACATTTTCAGCACGTTGCTGACAGCCAACGGCAATTTGAAGCAACTCAACCTGATCGCACTTTCTGGTATTGCCCTGAATTTCATTATCAATATCCTGCTGGTCCCCCGCCTGATGGCAACCGGCGCGGCTATTGCCAGTCTCTCCACACAATTGTTCACGGCCGGGGCTTACCTTTTACTCGCCCAGTATTTCTTCAGGTTTAAGATCGATGTAATGTTTCTCAGTAAACTGGTGATCTATATTCTCCTGGCGATCGGATTTAATTTAATATCGAAGGAACTTCCTTTCTCATGGCAACTGAACTTTTGCTTTATGATGGCAGCCGCAGCAATTTCCGCTTTTGCAATGCGCCTGATCGATATCCCCGGGATAATAAAACGGTTGAAAGATCACGAAAGTTATTAAATTGAAAATCAATATTTAGTGACATTTAGTGTTTTCGTGCTTTCGTGGCCATCATTATTTCGATGAGTTTTTATCAGGAAATTGATATTTATTCCTAAATTTGGCCTCTTGTTTTGGTAATGATAAAACCATGATCGACCAACTGAACCGGGAATCCCTGAAAAAAGAGCTGAATTCGGTAACCCTTGTGCAATTAATCTACAAGTGGCGGTTTCCGCTGTTCATTATTACAGCCATAGCCATCGTGGCAGCCGTTATATTTTCCTCCCCGTCTTTTATAAAGCCGAAATATAAATCGACGGTGATCATGTTTCCGGTGGCTACCGGTTCGATCTCCAAGGTGCTGATCAGCCCGAACACAGGGATCAAGGAAGACATCCTGGGAATAGGGGAGGAGGAACAGGCTGAACAAATGCTTCAATTGCTGAATTCCAACCTGATCAGGGATAAGATCATTGAGCGCTATAACCTGGTCGAACACTACCGGATCGATCCGCAATCAAAATATCTTTATACAAGGCTGCACAAGGAGTATGAAAACAATGTGAAATTCCGCCGCACCGAGTACATGGCGGTCAAGATCACCGTTTTCGATACCGATCCGCAGGTGGCAGCCGATATTGCCAATGACATTGCTGCCCTGGTTGACTCGGTCAAAAACCACATCCAGCGGGATCGGGCTGTCATGGCCTTCCGGATTGTTGAACAGGAATACAACAGCTTAAAAGCAGAAGTGGATGAAATTGTAGATTCATTGCGTTCGCTTGGCAGCAAGGGAGTTCATGATTTTGAAAGGCAGTCGGAAGTGCTGACCCAGCAACTGGCCATTGCACATTCACAAAACAACCAGCAGGCTGTCAGGATCCTCCAGCCAAAGCTCGATACCATCGGAAAATATGGAGGCACCTATATGTCGCTCAAGAATGCGCTGGAGTTCAAAACGGAACAATTAACATTGCTGAAAACCAAATACCAGGAGGCCAAAGTCGATGCCGAGCAGTTCCTGCCGCAAAAATTTGTAGTCAACAGCGCTTATAAGGCAGAACGGAAATCTTACCCGATACGGTGGATTATCCTGGTTGTGTCGGCATTTATTGTATTCTTCACAGCAGTGCTGGCCATCATCATCATTGAAAATTATACCAGGCTCCAGTTAAAAAAAAACTTCAGTTCCCAATAATACCTAAGCTGAATATCAGCATTCAGAAATTAAAAATATCTGAGCTCAAAATGGAAAAATACTTCAACAATACAAACCTGGTCAACCTGCTGCTCAAGTGGAGGATACACCTGGCCGTGATCCTTGTCGTGGCCGTTGTGCTGGCAGTGATTTTCTCAAGCCCGTTTTTTATTACACCCAAGTTTAAATCCCATGCCATTCTTTATCCGGCGAATGTTTCACCTTATTCCGAGGAGAGTGAAACGGAACAGATGTTCCAGATCCTTCTTTCCCAGGATATTGCCGACAGCGTCATCCGGAAATTTGAACTGGATAAGCATTACAAAATTGACCCCGGGTATAAATATTATAAGACGGCACTCAATTACGAATATGGCCAGAATGTGAAAATACAGAAAACGCCCTATGATGCCGTCAATATCGAAGTACTTGATAAAGACCCGGAAATGGCAGCCGATATCGTCAATGCGATCATCGATTATTACAATCACAAGGTAGAGCGCATGCACAAATCAAAATATATTGAAGTGGTGGAGATGTATGCAAACCTTCTGGCTGCCAAAGACAAAGATATCGATTCACTGAAGCGGGCGCTATATGAATTGAGTGTGGAATCGGGGCTACTTGGGTTTGATCAGAGCTCTGAAGAAATTATGCGGGGCTACCTGCGCACGGTGACCGGTGGAGCAGCCACCCAAATCAATACTGCTGAAGTAAAAAGGTTGAAGGATAACCTTGAAAGAAAAGGAGGCCGCCTGATTTTTCTCGTCGAATCGATCAAACATGAAGCCCGGACCTATGCCGATTTCAAGGTGATGTACGAAGACGCCGTCAGGTTTTACAATGCAGATATGACCTATTGTAACGTGATCACCCACCCTTTCCCGGCCGATAAGAAATCATACCCCGTCCGCTGGCTGATCGTCGCCATGACATTCATCCTGACCCTTTTCTTTTCCATCGTTGTGCTTCTCTTGATTGAAAACCTGCGTATATACAAGATACGAAAGAATCAAAACCCATCCACCAGTTGACAGAAAGGGCTAAATTATTATGGTTTTACGGCGCTACGGCTATTTTTATCGCCGGAAATGCGTACCTCTTTCTCCATGATAAAATGTGGGGACTGGCCGTCCCGTTTGTATTGCTGCTGCTTATCCTGTACATATTTTCACTGGATACCGTCCTCTTGCTTACCACTTTCCTGACACCCCTGGCCGTTAATCTCACAGACCAGGAATTCGGCATCGGCATCTCCCTGCCCTCTGAACCGCTGATGTTTGGGATCATGCTGCTCTTTATCCTGAAATTGCTTCATGAAAGGTTCTATGACCAGAAGATCACACGACACCCGGTGACCATTGCCATCATTATCAACCTTGTATGGATCTTCGTCACTGTTTTGACGTCTGAAATCCCCCTTGTTTCAGCCAAAACACTGATCGCCCGGCTGTGGTTCGTCATTCCGTTTTATTTTGTGGGAATTCTTTTATTCACTGAATATAAGAATATCAGGAAATTTCAATGGTTGTATGTTATCCCGCTTCTTATCATTATCTTTTATTCACTGTACAACCACTCTACTTACGGTTTCGACAAACCATCCAGCAATATCGTGATGAAACCCTTTTATAATGATCATACGGCCTATGGGGCTGTGATCGCTTTCTTCCTTCCTGTATTCACTGGATTTGTAATGTTCCGCAAGTACAAGCCTTCTTACAGGATCATTTCGCTGATCGTTCTGGTCATTTTGATCACCGGCATCGTTTTTTCTTACAGTCGCGCCGCATGGGTGAGCGTGGCCGGATCCGTTGCGATATTTATCATGGTTAAACTGAAGATCAGATTTTACTGGGTAGTCATTGTACTGGCGATCGGGGTGGGTTTTTTCTATACGTTTCGTTACCAGTTCATGGATAAACTGGAGAAAAACAAACAGGACTCCTCGACCGACTTCCTGGAGCACGTGCAATCCATCTCCAATATTTCTTCGGATGCTTCCAACCTGGAACGGATCAACCGGTGGACGTCGGCCATCCGATTATTCAAGGAACGGCCAATATTTGGCTGGGGGCCGGGCACCTACCAGTTTGTCTATGCACCCTACCAGCTTTCCCGGGAAAAGACCATCATCAGCACCAATTACGGCGATATGGGCAATGCCCACAGTGAGTACATCGGCCCGCTTTCCGAATCGGGCGTATTGGGAATGCTGACTTTTATCGCGATTGTGGTGACTGTCTGCATGACCGGGATACGGGTATACCGGAGGGCCAAAAGCAAGGAGATCCGACTGATGAGCCTGCTGGTCCTGCTTGGATTGATATCCTACTACATCCATGGGGTGATGAACAATTTCCTCGATACCGACAAAGCCTCCGTCCCCTTCTGGGCCTTCACCGGCATACTGGTGGCCATGGACCTGTATCACAGGGATAAAAGTGACGAAGAGCTTTAGGGCATAGAGCGTAGGGCATAGGGCGTAGGGCGTAGAGCTTAGGGGCATAGGGCGTAGGGGTTGTTTTACTGTTTTAATAATGTATTTCTTAAGGAGAATAATTTTCGGCTGATTATATCGAATTGCTCTGTCAAAATGTCTTTCTTTTCATTGGTAATCAGTTTTTTCCGTTCCAGTATGATCAACATGTTAACACATTCAAAGACAGATCTCCTGGCAATGTTCAGAAAATAACCAAATTCTTTATTGGAATTAGAGCCGGAACCCTCAGCAATATTATTCGTTATACTCAAGTATGCTCTGAAAAACTGATCTGATAAGACAAATTTCCTTTTATTTTGAAGGTCATCCAACAACATAAAAATATCCCCACTGATTTCCAGTGTCAGTTGATAAACTTCAAGTGTTTGGAACCGAAAAGCCATTTATTTAGTTAATCCGGAAATATTCAAAATATACCCGGTAAAAACTAAATTTTTTTTGATTTCTTCAAAAAAACCCTAAGCTCTACGCCCTACGCCCTAAGCAATTACAATCCCAGCTTTTCAAACAGTTCCGGCAGGCGCTTCACGTAGACCATTTCGCGCCATTTTTTGCGGGCTTCTTCGGCCGGGGCGCCGAAATAGGTGATGCCGCCGGGGATGGATTTGTCGATGGCGGAGGTTCCCAGCAATACCGCTCCTTTACCGATCACAATGTCTTTATTCACCGAAACGCGTCCCCACAGGATCACTTCGTCTTCGATGCGGGTCACACCGGCAATGGCGCAATGGGCGCCAATGAGGCAGTCTTTTCCGATATAGGTATCGTGCCCCACCTGCACGTGGTTGTCGAACTTGGTTCCCTCATCGATAATCGTATCGCCTGAAACGCCCTTGTCGATAGAACATAATGCGCCGATCTCCACCCGGTCTTTGATCACCACCCGGCCGCAGGATTCAAGTTTGCGGTATCCGGCGGGCTTCTTCTGGAAATAATACGCATCGGCGCCGATCACGGAGTTGGCATGGATAATCACCTCGTCGCCGATCACCGTGTGGTCATAGATGCTGACATTGGCATGGATGATGCAGTTTTTGCCGATCTTCACATTGTTCCCGATGAAAACGCCGGGCTGGATGACCGTACCTTCGCCGACTTCGGCGCTGGGGCTGATGGCCTGGCTGCAAGCTTCAAACGGCCGGAAGTGCTTTGCCAGCCAGACATAGTCGCGGAACGGATCTTCCGAAATGATCAGCGCTTTGCCTTCGGGCCGCGGCACCTCCTTGTTGATCAGGATGGTGGTGGCCCTGGAGTTCAGCGCCTTGTCGTAGTACTTGGGATGATCGACAAATGTGAGGTTTCCCGGCTCCACCATGTGGATCTCATTGATGCCGGTGATCTCGAAGCCGGGGTCGCCATCGAAGCGGGCGTTCAGCATGCCGGCGATCTCCTCAAGGGTGTAGGGGCGGGGGAAGAGCATGGTAAGTTTTAATTGTTGAGGGTTAAGGTTTAAGTTTAGGAAATATATTGAATAATTTAAAGTCAAAAATTACTGAAAATCGTTTGAGTTTTATGCCGGACCGGTATTAAAAAAATACCCGCACTTAAACCTTAAAACTTAAACCTCATAACTTATCAGTCTTTAGCCCTCTCCGAGTACCTGTAAGTGCGTGTATCAACCTTAATTTTCTCCCCGGTGTTGATGAAGAGGGGAACGCGGACGGTGGCGCCGGTTTCGACGGTGGCTTCTTTCAGGGTGTTGGTGGCAGTGTTGCCTCTCTCCCCGGGTTCGGTATAAGTCACCTCCAGGGTGACATAGGCCGGCATTTCGCACTGCAGCGGCGTTTCCGTTTCGGCATGGAAGATCAAATCGACCGTCTGTCCCTCTTTCAGCAGGTCCGGGGCGTCGATCATCTTTTTTTCGATGAAGATCTGCTCGAAAGTTTCTGCATTCATGAAATGATAGATGTCGCCATCGTTATAAATGAACTGGTGGGGCCTTCTTTCGATGCGCACGATATTGATCTTGACTCCGGCAGTGAAAGTATTCTCGAGGACGCGTCCGTCGCGCAGGTTTTTCAGCTTTGTACGGACAAAGGCGCCGCCCTTGCCAGGTTTCACGTGCTGAAACTCCACGATCGACCATAGGTCGTTATTGAATTCGATGCACAACCCGTTCCTGAAATCCGCTGTAGTAGGCATATTTACAATGTGTTAATGAGTTTTTAGAAATTTTGGCGCAAAGTTAGGAAAAAAGCGGGATATGAATGACACAAGCGCGGCGAGCGAACGATTCTGAATACCGGTGGCGAAAGGGGTTGGTTCCTGGTTCCTGGTTCCTGGTTATTAGGTATTGGTTCTTGGTTCCTGGTTCTTGGTTCTTGGTTCTTGGTTCCTGGTTCCTGGTTCCTGGTTCTTTGAACTTTGGAACTTTGAAACTCTGGAACTTTGAAACTCTGGAACCCTGGAACCCTGGAACCCTGGAACTTTGAAACCCCGATCCCGAAGGGATTTCCGATAGTAGCCCGCCAATTTATTGGCGGGTTGCAGGCGGCATGCACAGATCCGAGTGCCGGAGGCACGACTGATAGGCAAGGCGGTTACAGCATGGAATTGGGTCGTGCTATTCCATGAATCACCTGAGCCGTTCCTCAAAAACATACGCCGCATCCAGCCTGATCATCTCCTCCAGGGAGATGTTTTTTTCTTCCGCTTTCCGGCTTACGTGCTCCAGCCAGGCGGGATCGCTGCGGATGACATGGCTGATCCGGGCGATTTCTTCTTCCCGGTAGATCCTGGCGGCGGCAATATCCGTGAACACTCCGGGGTCAAACCGGTATTGCGCGGCTTTTAGCAGGATGGAGTCCCCTGCTGAAATACGCTCTTTCAACTCTTCGATGTCCCGGTTCATTTTGTACAGCACCGGGTATTCCTGCTGGAATACATAAAGGGCATCTTTCTGGAGCATCTCTTCCACCGGGATGCCCTGACCGGCTGCTTTTTCCCGGATGTGACCCATCCAGCCGGGATCCTGTGAAATGATGCGCTTGAAATGCTCCGGGCCATATCTGATCATAAATTCAGCCCGGTTATTGTTGTAGATCATGTACCGGCCTTCCTCCTGCAGTGCTGCTTCCAGGGAAATCTCTTTGTGTTGGGCCTTTTCGATAATACCATCAAACCATTCGTCATTCCGCATGATGGCGTTGATGTTATCGTAAACAGGGTCCTTCAGCCAATCCGGGGTGTATAGCGCGTAAAGCCGGTCGATGAAGGTCCAGTCGAACCTGTACAGAAAGCGTTCGGTGACCATCAGGAAAATGATATCCTGCTTTTCGGTTTCCTCTTGCAGGTCTAAATCTGCGGTATAAACGGGGCGATAGTAGAAATCGGGATAGACCAGAGAGTTGAAATACCAGTAGGTTTCGTTGGCAAACAGGTAAGCCGGCATGCGGGTGTTGAAAATATTCCAGTAGTAGCTGTCGGCGACGGGCAGCACCATGGGCCTGTCGCCACCGGATAAGGTGTCGAAAACAAAAACGGGATAGGCCAGCTTTTCCCCTTTCAGGGGGCAGAGCAGGTTCATGGTTTTCAGCACATCGTCGTCAGAGTCCCAGGGCTGGGATGAAACGACCAGCGAATCGGAGCGGTATTTGGGCATGGTGATATTCCTCCTGTTTTCGATGAACGGAACCAGCGAATCGGCGGCGAATTTGCTGCCATAAACGCTCCAGTGCGTCCCGTGACGGGGGAACAGGGGAAATTTTGCATCCGGTTTCAGTTGCATGAAATATGCCTGCAGGTCGATGAAATCGACACCAATGTCGCGGGCTTTCCGGATGAAGATCTCATAGGTCGAAGGACTGGTTTTTTGCCGGGCAAACCGGTCGGGGATGAACTCCGGGTAGTAAGAGGCTTTCCCCGGTTCAAAGACCACCACCAGGTCGATCCCCTTTTCGCGCTTGAGGTACTCCTGCACATAGCGGGTGCGGTTCAGCTTTTGGGTAACAAAGGCATCGCCGGGATAGTCGATGGCCAGCCACGCCCGGATGTAATCGTATTCATACAACTGGCCGCTCTTCCCGACAATGGCCCCTTCGGCATTGGCTTTGCGGAACAGGCTGAAATCAATCTGGTTCTGCAGCCTGACCAGAAAATTCCTGAAGCCCAGGTGGTCTTTCAAATAATTTTCAACCTGTTCCTGGTAAGCGCCCGAATTCCAGTTATTGCGGGTGAAGTTGGGCTTTTCTGCCGGGATGAAGGCCCCGAACAACTGCTTTTCCTTCACGAGGCGAAATCTCATCTGCACCAGCGGCAGCGAGATCATGACAAGGATCAGCACCAGGATGGTATGTTGCACTGTCTTCCTCATCATCAGAACCTGAAATAAATGAAAGGGTTAAAGCCAGAGGATACGACAGCGGCAAGGCACAGGATGAAGAAAATGACGGCAAAACCTGACCTGGCTTTCAGCCCCCACCCATAGGGGAGAGGGTTGAGAATTCTCTCCTGCCACTTTTCCACACCAATAATAGCAGCCAGAAAAGAGAACACCACCGCCAGCACAAGAATGATGACAAATTTCTGATCGACAAACACCTGCTGTCCTTCGCCCGTAAAGCTGAACATGGCTTTAAGATAGTTTCCGGCATGGCTGAGCGTAT
>JAWOHY010000159.1:0-18084 GCA_046484945.1 Bacteroidales bacterium | reverse complement strand
TTTCTTTGTCTTTCATAGCTTGTCCCTGATGACAATATAGGCTGCTCGGTGTGACCTAATTTTAAAAAGAAGGTAAATCTTATGATGACTCAGTCGTAGCTTGAACTTTGCTGACGGATCATTTTAAGATACCGTATCTATGCCATCTTTCACAATATTTATTGAGTGAATGGTAATCAAGGTAAAAAAGTTTTTTGTGCAATGATGGTGGTGCCGGCTTTCTCAATCTGAAAGTATCTCATGAGTGATGTTATCCACCACAACAGGGCAATCAAGATATATCAGTGCTGGATCTGTTCCGTATTTTCCACGCACAAAACTCTTCCATTCTTCTGTATAAATACGATCGGCATCTTCGCGCGAGTTCCAGAGATAAATTCCTCCCGCTTTTGTACCGTCTTGAGACAGGAAATAGTATTTCCGCTGGAGTCCTCTCATTCCCTGATATTTTGGAGCTGTACTTAAGAAGGTTTCGCGGGCCTTGTCTCTTGAAATTTTTTCCGGCAGTTTGAATTCGACAACTCCCCTTCGACAGGATCTGCCACGATGACATATTTCTGCAGGCCACTCCTGGCGGCATCCAGGGTAGCGGCAAACGTTGCAGTGAAATCATTCTTATCAATAAAGAATTCCTGCGAATACAACCTTTTTCCCTCATGGAATATCGATAAACGGCTTTGCATCCCCTGCATGGCATCGGCATGAATGACCATTTCTACAGGAAACTGGTTGTTGAGATACACCATCCGGTTATAATTCACCCGGGTAATAATGAGGTCCATTCTCACGTTTGTATCGCCCATGGCTATGGTGTAAACCGGATAAGGCCAGTTTTTTGCCTGGTAAACCGGGTTCGAGCCCGTATTGTAAATACCATCGCTGGCGATAATCAGCGCCCCGACATTCCGGTTATAATACAATGTGTTCAATTCCGGAAAAATGCCTGACAAATGGGTCAGTTTATCGTGAAAGCCGGCGCTGGTTATAAGGTCATCTGATGAAGGCAATGCTGTTAGATGCTCACCAAAAAGGTATGGACGGACTTCCGCGATCTGCTCGAGCTGTCGGGCAACGAGGTTCAGGCCCTCCGGGAATTCAACCCTGTAAAAAGCTGAATCGCTGTTCAATACGACCGACTGGGAATTATCCACAGCGAGGATGATGACCGGTTTTTCCTTATCCCTGAAGATGGAACGGATAAAGGGGGCCAATAGCATAAAAGAGATAATAAAAACGGCCAGGAAACGGATGACACTTAGTAAGCCTTTCAATAAAGGTTGAAATTCATTCCTGGTATCACGGAAATACAGGGCAAAAGCATATCCTGCAGCCAGCACAAGGCAGAAGATGATCAGCCATAATGGCTGGCCTGTATATAAATCAGGTATCAAAGCAGGGTTAATTATTTGGTAAAGAATCAGATATTCATCCCGCCACAAACCTGGATCACCTGTCCGGTGACATAGGCAGAGAGGTCTGAAGCCAGGAACAGCGCAATATTAGCGACATCTTCCGGGAGGCCTCCTCTTTTCAGCGGGATTTCCCTGATCCATGCTTCACGGACATCCTCTGGCAGGCGCGCTGTCATTTCAGTTTCGATGAAACCCGGTGCGATCGCGTTACAGCGAATATTTCGTGATCCGAGTTCTTTGGCCATGGATTTGGTAAAACCGATCAGGCCGGCTTTGGAAGCGGAATAATTCGACTGACCGGCATTCCCGCTCACCCCAACAACGGAACTCATGTTGATAATGGAACCGGAACGCTGTTTGATCATGAATTTATGTACCGCTTTGGTCATATTGAATACCGACTTCAAGTTAACCTTGATCACGATATCCCAGTCGGCCTCGGTCATTCGCAATAAAATATTATCACGGGTGATCCCTGCATTATTGATGAGAATATCAATATGATCAAAGTCATGGATCACCTGATCCAAAAGGGCTTCTGATCCCTGGAAATCACTGGCATCGGATGCATACCCTTTGCATTTCCTTCCCAGGCCATGGATTTCCTGTTCCAGGCTTACCATATTTTCATCCCTTTTCAGATCAGTAAAGGCGATATCGGCGCTTTCTGCGGCAAATCTGAGGGCGATGGCCCGTCCGATCCCCCGCGCTGCACCGGTGATCAATGCGGTTTTATCTTTTAACAACATATCACGTTTTTTTTCAAAGATAACAAATGTGACTTAACCGAACAACAAACATTTGATTTCAGATCCACTTGATCAGGTTGAAATCCTGACGGTGGGCCATGTATTTTCCTTTCGGAAACAGCCTGAAAGCATAATGATAAATCCCCACTTTTTCCATTGATATGATACAGGTGAATTTGGCCATGCCCGGCTCAGAATCAACCAGTTTCATCTCCTCCTTGTGCATGATCTTTTTCACGGTATCCTCTTCTTTCTGACCAAACAGAATATCTACACCGACGTTTTCAGCATCAATCCCATTGAGCTTGAGTTCCAGCTCCGCCACAAAATCTCCACCGAGCGGCAATGCACGGCGGGACGGGTCGGGAACAGCCACTCTTTTCACCTCAATTTTTGACCAACCGGACCGGATATGTGATTTCCAACTATCAATTTCTCTGGCCAGCCGGAAATTTTTCTCCCGTATTTTCTTATACCTGGAAATAAGTTTATCGTAATAATTAGACTGGTAATCATCCAGCATTCTTTTCATGGTATAATGCGGGGCTATCTCAGCAATACAATTCTTGATATACGAAACCCATTTCACCGGTATTCCCTTTACCCTGTGATAAAACATTGGTATGATCTCATCTTCCATTAAGTCGTAGATCATCTCCGCATCGAGTTCATCCTGGAACTGCTGGTTGGCATAGGTTCTGGCTTCCCGCAATGCCCAACCCGCATTCTGACGGTAGCCTTCGGCGTACCAACCATCCAGCACACTCAGGTTCAATACGCCATTCATGACTGCCTTTTCCCCGCTGGTACCGGAAGCTTCCAGAGGACGTGTGGGTGTATTCAGCCATACATCCACTCCCCTGACCAGCATTTTACCCAGTTCCATATCATAATTCTCTACAAAGAATATCTTGCCCAGAAAATCGGGGGTTCTTGAAATCTCAATGATCCGCTTGATGATGTCCTGTCCCATTTTATCGGCGGGATGCGCCTTACCGGCAAAAATAATTTGCACGGGCCTCTCGCCATTATTCAATATTTTACCGAGCCTTTCCAGGTTACTGAATAACAGATGGGCCCTTTTATAGGTGGCAAACCGGCGGGCAAACCCGATGGTCAGTGTATTCTCCTCCAGGGCATCTACCAGTTTCAGCTTTATCTTGGGGTTCTCCTGACGATGGGTGAGCTCTTCCGAAAGTCGTTCCTTCAAATAATGGATCAATTCGGCCCGGTAGTGATTCCGAAGTTTCCAGATCTCCCGGTCAGAAACATCTTTGATCTTCTTCCAGTACGACGGATCGGACTGGTGGTGGATATAATCTTCTCCGAACTTTGCCTTGTACAGGTTGATCCATTGCCCACCAGTCCAGGTAGGGTGATGAACGCCATTGGTGACGTGTCCGATATGCAATTCGTCGGCATAATAGCCTTCATACAATCCCTGGAACATTTCCCGCGAAACCCTGCCATGGATCCGGCTGACGCCATTTACCTCCTGTGACATTTTCACCGCCAGCACACTCATGGAGAACTTATCAGCCGGGTCGTTCTCACGGAACCGTCCCAGGTTCATAAACTCCTGCCAGCTTATATTCAGCCGTTCCGGATAGTGCGATATATACGTCCGCATCAGGTCTTCGCCAAAGGAATCATGACCGGCCGGCACAGGTGTGTGGGTTGTGAACAGCGATGAGGATCGCACCACCTCCAGCGCCTGGCTGAAGGTCAGCCCATTGTCCTGCACAAGCATCCTGAGCCTTTCCAGGTTAAGGAAAGCGGCATGTCCTTCGTTGCAATGATACACATCGGCTTCAATGCCCAGTTCTTTCAACATCCTGATACCGCCAACACCCAGCAGGAGTTCCTGCTTAAAGCGGTTTTCCCAGTCTCCCCCGTAAAGCTGATGCGTGATGGAGCGGTCAGCCAGCGTATTGTCCGAAATATCCGTATCCAGCAGGTAAAGCGGGATCCTCCCCACCTGTGCCAGCCATACCTGGGCGTAAACCGTACGTCCCGGCAACGCCAGGCTGATCCTCATAAAATTACCCCTGGAATCAACCACCCGTTGCAATGGCAGATGCGAAAATTTCTGCCGGTTGTACTCAGCGATCTGGTCTCCGAAAAGCGAAACGATCTGCCGGAAGTAGCCATATCGATAAAGGAGCCCCACCCCAATCAGATCCTTGTTTGAATCACTGGCCTCTTTCAGGTAATCCCCGGCCAAGATGCCCAAACCACCCGAGTAGGTCATTATATTTTCATACAATCCATACTCCATGCTGAAATAAGCGATCTTTCCGGAAGAATTATCCGGGGTCGCGGCCATATACTTCTCAAATTTTTCGTAAACAGCTTCCACTTTCCGGATGAAAGCCTCATTCTTCTCAAGCGCTTTCAATCGCTTAACAGAGATCAATTCGGATAATACCCTCGGATTTTTGCCCGATTGCTTCCAGAGATCCGGATCAATTTCCCGAAACAATGCTTCGGCTTCATAATTCCATGTCCACCAAAGATTTCTGGCAATGATCTCCAGCTTGCCCAACCTGCCGGGTATGGATGGTTCAACTACAATCCTGTTCCATGCCGGCTTTTGTTCAACCGGAAGATCTTTCAGAAAATAAAAACGGTGTTGCCTTTTATCACGGAAAAGATCGAACCGTTCATCCGATTTGCGCAACGCCAGGCTGTATGCAGTTATATAATTTGGGAAGAGATTTTCCCACGAAGCGGTTTGGGCTATTTCTTTCGCATTTTTACCCGCTTGAGCCTGCGCATCATCCGATTTTTCAGAATACATCTGGATAAAACCGGTTAGATCTTTCAAAACCTGTTCAGTGTTATGGTCATCCCGGGGTATCACCCGGATACTGTCTGGAGCCGAATCAGGCAGTGACTCCACCCATAACCCAAAACCGGCAAGGCTCGTTGTAACGGTCGGAATGCCAAATGCTGCGCTTTCCAGCGGTGTATAACCCCAGGGCTCATAGTATGAGGGGAAGACCGTCAGGTCAAAGCCGGCCAGGACATCATAATAATGAAGGTTGAAGATACCGTCTGAGCCATTGAGAAATGCCGGTGCAAAGATGATCCTGACCCTGTCTTCCGGCTTATTTTCTATACCTTGTTCTTTTAGTCTTTTCAGCACCGGATCATGCTCCTCGTTAAACAATATGTGGGTGGTGCTTTTGGGCTCACTGATTTCCCCTTTTTCCTTACCCTGCATTCTCCCGGCCAATTCACGGTCAGGCCCGGTAATATGAGAGGGAATCATGATAAAAGCCAGCAAAGGCCTTCCGGGCATTTTATTCAATGCCCCCAGACTGTCGATGAACAAATCGATCCCCTTATTCCTGAACTCATATCTGCCGCTTGTCAGCAAAAGCATTGAATCCTCGGGGATTTTGTGCCCGAGCAGGTTCCTGGCCACCTGGAACAATAATTTGCGGGACTTATTTCGTCTGGATTGTAACTCCGAAGACTCCGGGACGATGGATTCATTAAAACCGTTCGGTGTAACAATATCAGGTACTGTCCCCAGCAATTTTTCACATTCCTTCGCCGTAATATCCGATACAGTTACAAAACAATCTGCCTGCTCGGCCGAACATTTTTCAAGGGAGTATTTGGCGGTAATCCCGTGCGACCGGGCCGTGGATTCAGGATCGAGCTTGTCCATAGAATCATACAAAGGCATGCCATGGCCGGCAATGGACCTTCCCAGTGTCGTGGCATGTGTTGTAAAAACCGTGCCGATCTGCGGGACATATTTTTCAAGATACAATATACCAGCCCCCGTCATCCATTCATGAAAATGAGCGATGATACGTTCCCGCGATGAAAAATGAAAATCGTAAAAGCTCTCAATCACTTTGCCTGCTCCGTATCCAAACAGTGCGGGCTCAATATAATCCCAATGCCCCGACAGTGAGTCCAGCTGATAATGCTCCCAGAATTCAGCAAAAATTTCGTTTTTGTCAGGAAAAAAGGTCGTGAAATCAACCAGTATGGCAACCGGGCGACCAGGGATATTCCACCGGCCGATACGAAAATTCAGGCCATCCAGCACCGCCTTTTCCCTCCAAAGTCTGAAAAGACTCATATCCTCCTGAAACTCTGGGTGTTCACGTGTCTCTTTCCAGACATCGGGACCAATCGTAATAAAATTATCGCCATATTCCCGTTGCATGAACGGGGATTTTGTAGAAATAACAGTGTGGATTCCGCCGACTTTGTTGCATACTTCCCAGCTTACTTCGAATACATAGTCGGCATTGAGTTTATCATGATTCTCCATGGGCAGTTTTTAGAATAAGAATGCAAAAATATGCATTTATGCCTTAGGTCGCCCGCGTTTTTTCCCTTTCAGTTCCGGTTTGGTTTTCGCCATGGGCTTCTTTCTAATTTTTGCTTTGGCATTTGTGGCAATTTTTTTGACCGTTTTCTCTGTCAAAAGCCTAGTCTCTCTGGTGATATCCCTGAAAGCGGGAGATTCACCCGGCTTCACCCCTCTTTCGAGTCTGAGGCGAAAATCCGAAAGGACATTCATGTAATTGATGTAGGCTTCGTATGGAGAGCCATACGGATTGAAATACTGGTGCACATCACCGTCGGAAAACCATTTGGTGCACATATAATAGAAATGATCTGAAGCCTGAATGAACTGCCAGTCTTTCAGGATCTCGGGATCAGTTGATTTCCGGACCATTTCCTCCATGGAATACAGATTGTCGAAAGCATCGTCCTGAAGGTCATTGCCGAGCCAGGCTGTCAGGTCTCTCTCCTCATCAGCCCAGGAAATAGGGTCCGGGACATGGATGGCAGAGACAGGTTGCATTTTATCGGCCAGTTCTGAGGGGGTATGAAAGGAAAAGTCGGAATATGAGAATACCCTGGCGGGCAGCGACCGCATAAACTCAAAAATACCCGTTTCAGCCCATTGGTGCTCGCCGAATGTTTCGTAGTCCATAAACAGATTGATGACTTCTTGTTTGGGGTCGGCCTGGTTCAGCCAGTCGACATATTTTTCAGCGGTCAGCGGCCATTCGGGCCATCCCCGGTTTGAAAAACGGAATGCGATATCATCCGAAAGCTGGTAATTTCTGAGCAAGACCTTCAATTTCGGGTTGATCGCATTTACATACATGTAATTAGGGCTTTTCCATCCGAGAATATGTTTGGCGCCTTCAGTCAGCACAGCCTTAAATCCCATCTCAGCAGCCATTTCACCAATACCGTCGGAATAGATCAGTTCGGTGTTCCTGAATGTGACCGGTTCCTGTTTAAAGTACTGCATGATCAGATCGCGATGGGCATTCACCTGGGCCATGAACTCAGTTTTGCTGATCAATGAACTGAGTGAATGGGAATAGGTTTCAGCCAGAAACTCCACATTACCGGTTTTAGCCAGTTTCTGGAAACTTTTCAGCACTTCGGGAGCGTACATACGGAATTGTTCCAGTGCGATCCCGGAAATGGAAAAGCTTACCTTGAAAGCCGTGCCATACTCCTTAAAAAGTTCCAGCAGCAGGTTATTCATCGGCAAATAACACTTTTCAGCTATACGCCGCAGGATAAACCTATTCTGGTAGTCATCATAATAATTATGGTAAGCTCCGATCTCGAAGAACCGGTATGTTCTGAGCCGCAATGGCTGGTGAACCTGAAAATATAAACAAACTGAACGCATCTATTAGCTGTTTTGTATTGTTATTATCTGAGCATTTGCTGATACACCTCCTTGACCTTGAGACCTGAATGTTCCCATTTCAGGCTTTCCACTTCGTCTTTTCCGTACCGGTTGAACATTTTTTGTGCACCGGCATATTGCAAAAATCCATAGATGGCATCGGCCATGCCATGGATATCCCAAAAATCAACTTTCAGGGCGTGCTGCAGAATTTCCGAAACTCCTGACTGTTTGGAAATAACGACCGGCACATTGGATCGCATGGCTTCCAGTGGAACGATTCCAAAAGGTTCCGAAACCGATGGCATCACAAAGACATCTGACATGGCCAGCATGCGATCGACATCGGCTCCGCGCAAGAAACCGGTAAAATGAAACTTATGGCCGATCCTGAGCTGGGCGGTTCGCCGGATCATCTTTTCCAGCAGATCTCCCGAACCGGCCATCACGAAACGCACATTATTATCTCTTTCAAGGATAAGCCTGGCCGCCTCAACGAAATAATCGGGCCCTTTTTGAAAGGTGATCCTACCCAGGAAAGTGACGATCTTCTCGGGTACATGGCTGGTGCCGTTGATCTTTTTCTCTTCCGTCGGTTCGACCGCATTATGCACGGTAACAACCTTATTTTCCGGAATGCCATATTTTTCAATGATGGTGTTACGGGTCAAATTACTAACGGCAATGATCATATCAGCTTCTTCCATTCCTTTCCGTTCTATATCGTACACCGGCTGATTCACATTTTCTCCAGAGCGGTCGAATTCAGTAGCGTGCACATGGATCACCAGCGGTTTTCCACTGACATATTTGGCTGCAATGCCCGCCGGGTAAGTCAGCCAGTCGTGCGCATGGATCAGGTCAAAATCACTGGAAGTGGCCAATGCGGATGCCACCAGGGCATATCTCGACACTTCCTCCAGCAGGTTTTTACCGTAAGCCCCGGAAAAATCAAAGCGATCGGAGAAAACGCGGCTGTCTTCCGCTATTTTTGTAAGCTCCTGCTGCGATAAGATTCTTGAAAATTCCTCGGGGCTCACATATGGAATAATATTGGAACCGATCTCCATGTATTCAATTCGTTTCCAGTATTCCTTGTACACAGAATCCTTCATATTGACGGTCACATCACTGGCATTCACCAGCCTGACAGACTCCTGGTTCTCATCGCCATAAGCTTTCGGTACCACAAAACGGATATCAACCTGGTGTTTGGCCAGCCCCTTCGTAAGCCCAAAACAGGCTGTTCCAAGTCCCCCTGATATATGGGGAGGGAATTCCCAACCGAACATCAATATTTTCATTGTTTCGAGTTTCTTGTTTCGAGTTTCTTGTTTCTTGCTCTACGCCCTATGCCCTACGCCCTATGCTCTATGCCCTAAGCCATACGCCCTCCGCCCTAGACCTCCGATCATCCAGTTAATTCTCATCAACTCGGCTACGCTCCAGGCCTGTGACAATGACCCGCGGGCAGAATGCGGCGGATCGCCATCGTATATCTCAGAAATGGTCCCAATGCCATGTTCCGTCATAACCTCCTCAAAACCTGCATACAAACTTTTCGCCAGGGGTAATCCCGATTCACCATAGACCTTCAGATACCCTTCCACGAAATGCCCCAGTAGCCAGGGCCAGACAGCGCCCTGATGATAAGCTTCGTCCCTGGTTTTCTGATCACCATGGCACACCCCTTTGTAAAGCGGGTTCTTGGGCGCCAGCGAACGCAACCCTCTGGGAGTAAGCAGTTCCTGACGCACCACTTCCAGCACCTTTCTGCGGCTTTCCTCATCCAACGGTGAATAGGGAAGCGAGGTGGCTATCACCTGGTTAGGCCTGACCGATACATCCCTGTAATCACCATCGACATAATCGGCCAGATAAGACTTCTCCTCATACCAGAATGTTTCATAAAAAGCATTTGGTATACCGTCGGCAATGGGTTTCCAATCCCTGACGAACTTTTCATTACCATCACCCTCTGCCAGTTCCAGTGCAAAACAAACCGCATTATACCAGAGGGCATTGATCTCAACTGCCAGGCCATAACGCTGTGTCACCGGCTTACCGTTAACAACAGTGTCCATCCAGGTAAGAGCTAGTCCATGCCGGCCAGCCCAGATAAGCCCGTTATCCAGCATACGGATATAACCGGATACACCAGACCGGTAACCTTCCAGGACATTCCTGATCTTACGGCCATAGATCTTCCATACTTCCTCCCCCCTGTCCATCAGTATGGCATATTGCTGTAATGACCAGATAAACCAGAGAGAGGCATCGGCTGAATTGTAGGCCTTCTTGTTCTTAACACCAAAATTGGGAAAAAGTGGCCCCTTCATATCCTTGATCATCGTGTCGATCAGAGCCCGGAAAAGCTTTTCCTCACCGGTAACCAGCGTCAAACCCGGAGCGGCGATAAAAGTGTCCCTTCCCCAGCGTCCAAACCAGGGAAAACCGGCGATAACATCCGTCCTTTTGCCCTTTTTAACAATAAACTGCTGGGCTGCATTGATCAGGCAGTTTTCAAAATTGTCGCGTGGTATACGCTTTTTAATTTCACTGTTGAATGCGCGTTTGATAGAGACTGTTTCAATCTCGGTAGTACCGGCACAAAATACTATTGACTCTCCTTTCTTAATGTTAATCTCAAAAAAACCTGGCACATATAGATCTTCCTGGTACTCATATCCCCTTTCCATTTCCATCTGGTATTCGATATTATAATTCCAGTCAGGAACGTGTGTATATTCAGGATTTTTTGAAAACTGCATATACAGATGGGAGTACCCCGGGTATAGTTTGATACGGATCCCATTGGGCACTTCTTCGTATTTGTTATTGATATGTATATTGGCCTTGCTCAGGCGGTGCACATTCCGGAACGCTAAAAAGGGCCTGAACCGCAATTTTGTCGGAGAATGTGCATTCACCAGGGTGTACCGGATCATGAACCGGTCTACCGACTGGGAGAAGAGCATTTCACGCTTTAACACCACTCCTCCGACGTGATATATGCTGTTCGGAATGGGATCTGCTGAAAAATCGTACAGGTATTTATGGCCCCTGGGGTAATAAACCCCTCCGGGATATTTGTGGATCCCAAGGTTGAATTCAGCATTATGCTGAATAACAGTCTCATCGAAATTGGATAACAACACATGATTGTCATCATCCATGGCGGGTTGCGGGACAACCAATAACCCGTGGTACTTGCGGGTATGGCAACCGATGATGGTTTGGCTGGAATAGGCTCCGGCACGGTTGGATCGGATCAGTTCCCTTTTCAGGGAATACTCAAGGTTGACCAGTTTTTTCTTATCAAATTTAATGTAGCTCATATTTTATTGTACCAATGTTTCAACTTATCACAATCACACTTCACTTGCACACCCAAACCCGCACCCATTTCGCGGAGAGAGGGGGATTCGAACCCCCGGTCCCGAGGTATCGGGACAACGGTTTTCGAGACCGCCGCATTCGACCGCTCTGCCATCTCTCCGAAGAGGGTGTGAGTGTGAGTGTGCAGGTGAAGTGTGAGTGTGGTGTGGGTATGGGTGCGGGTGCAAATCCATAATCGGGGAGGATTCGCGGAGAAAGAGGGATTCGAACCCCCGGTCCCGAGGTATCGGGACAACGGTTTTCAAGACCGCCGCATTCGACCGCTCTGCCATTTCTCCATTTCCGCAGCAAATTTACAAACATTTTTCCTTCATCAAGCCTTTAACTCTGCCAATTTAACCTATAACTGACTTAATTTGACCAATAACTGATTAAATTTCATTTTTAGATAAAAATTGATTATCTTTGATAAGATTAACCAATAAATATCATACCCATGAAGAAGATCATTCCCTCTCTTATAATTCTTTTTGTTTTTTGCGTTTCCATTCCTGAAACCCATGCCAAAACACTCAGGGCTTTGCTGAATTACACCATTTTCAATGTGCCGGATAAAGGGCCATTTATCGAAACTTACCTGTCTGTGGCTGGCGAAAGCGTTATTTTTGAAAAAAATGAACGGGAGCAGTTTCAGGCATTGATTGAAGTGACATTTATCTTCAGGCAAAACAATGAAATTATAGAATTTGACAAATACCAGCTTTTTAGTCCTGAAATCAGCGATACTACCGTGATCGATTTTGATTTTATCGATCAGCAAAGATATTTTATGCCTGAAGGTGATTACGAAATGGAGATTATCATCGCTGATATGAAATCCGGTAAAAAACCATTTTCCGTCATCCAGCCGGTTTCTCTACGCTTTCACTATGAGGATATATGCTTTTCAGGTATTCAACTGGTGAAGTCTGTATCTCCGATGACTGAAACGAATATCCTTACAAAAGGGGGATACGACCTGGTTCCGATGGTTTTCAATTTTTTTCCCGAATCCCTGAATAAATTCACTTACTATGTAGAAATCTACAACGTTGAAAAAGTCCTGGGGCAGGAAGAAAAATTCCTGGTATCATCTCATATCAGGTCTTTTGAAACCGGCATTCCCATCAGGGAGTTTACTTCACATAAAAAAATGGATGCAAAACCGGTAGTGTCTCTGTTGAATGAATACGATATTACCCGCTTGCCCAGCGGAAATTTTACCCTGGTCATTGAGGTAAGAAATAAAAACAACGAACTGTTGTCAACAAATGAGTTGTTCTTTCAGCGCAGTAATCCCAAGATAGAATATAACCTGGATGAACTGGCCGGCATCGATGTTCAAACCACTTTTGCGAGCCTATACACGAGTAACGATACTCTTAAGGAATATGTTCGGTGCCTGAGTCCCATTGCCACTGAGTTGGAAAAGAATTTCATTTATAAACAATCGCCGTCTGCCGGACTGCAAACCAATCAACAATTCTTTTACAATTTCTGGTCGGCCAGGGATCTGCAAAATCCTGAAAAAGCATGGAATGATTACTATATCCAGGTGCAAGCTGTAAATATGGCATATAAAACGCAGATTCAAAAAGGCTACGAGACCGATCGCGGCAGGATTTATCTTAAATATGGTCCGCCAAACGTCATCTCGGAAAGTTATCATGAACCCAGCAGCTACCCCTACGAAATCTGGCATTATTATGAGTTGAGCGATAACCAGCGGAACAAACGTTTTGTTTTTTATACGCACGACCTCGTCACCAATAATTTTGTCCTATTACATTCGGATGCCATCGGAGAAATATCAAACCACAGGTGGCAAGTCTTTCTGAACAGCCGCTGGTATGATCCATATAATGTCGATCTCAGGAATTCCCCCAGAATATATGGCGGCCGGGCTGAAGATTATTACAGGAATCCCCGGTAGCATTTTGCTTTTTTCTTTTTTAATCTATACTTTTGACGCTTCTCAGGTATTAAGTGGTCTTGTATGTTATTCAGGGTATTCAGGGTAATTTCCACATCGGTTTCACGATTACCCCTGCCGGTTTTATACTTGATATCAGACCTGCTACGGCCTGTTATACAATATGTTATTCGATACAGGAGGCAGGTTATTATGGAGAACCTGCAGAATTCATTTCCTGAAAAAAGCCCCGGAGAGATCCGGCGTATCATGTCCCGCTTTTATAAAAATCTCACGGATATCACCCTTGAAGTTATCAAACTGGAACGTATTTCGCCGGAGGAGTTGACCGATCGTTTCAAATTTGTTGGAATGGAGCATCTCGAGAATTCCTTTTCAAGGAAACGGAGTGTTATCGTTGCTGTTGGTCATTGCGGCAACTGGGAGTGGATGGGCACAGCGCTGGGGCTGCGCTCCCCGGCAAAATTCTATGCTCTTGTGAAACCCCTGTCTGATATAAACTTCAATAAGTATATGGAGAAGCTGAGGAACAGACTGAATCCTGACTGCACGATCCCCTTCAAGCATGCTTACCGTTATATGCTCAGGCATAAAGAAGATCATCTGTCTATTAATGTCATTATAGCTGATCAGACACCTGCTTTCGATCATGTCCAATACTGGCAGGAATTCCTTCACCAGGAGACCCCTTTTTTTCTTGGGGTGGAAAAGCTGGCCAGGTCGCTCGATTTTGATGTATATTATACAGATATTAGCAGGACTGGAAGGGGCAGGTACACATGTGAAATCAGCCTCATTTCAGATGATCCGTTGAATAATTCCCCACACGAAATCATTGAGGGATATATCCGGTTACTGGAAACCTCTGTTTCCCGGGATCCTGATAATTGGCTCTGGTCACATCGCCGCTGGAAGTTTAAAAGGCAACTTCCAGGCATATAATTTTGTAATTGCCTTTTTTTTATGTTACTTTGAATCGCTAATCTGTTTTGGTGAATACTGCCGTAGTCATACTCAACTGGAATGGCAAGAAATTCCTCGAAAGATTCTTGCCTGCGGTGATTGAATACAGCAAAGATGATGCGACGGTCATCATTGCTGATAATGATTCAACGGACGATTCCGTTGAATACCTTGAAAAACACTATCCAGGGATCAGGATTATCCGCCTGGAAAAAAACCGGGGGTATGCCGGGGGATACAACATGGCGCTCCGCCAGATAGAAGCCGATTATTTTATTTTGCTAAATTCCGATATCGAGGTTACAGAAAACTGGATCCCTCCTGTAATCAGCCTGATGGAAGATGATCATACCATTGCCGCCTGTCAGCCTAAGATCAGGTCTTACCACGAAAAAGAAAAATTTGAATATGCCGGGGCGGCCGGAGGCTTTATCGATAAGTACGGATATCCTTTCTGCCAGGGAAGGTTATTCCAGGCCATTGAAAATGATACCGGGCAGTATGAGGAAATAAGGGAGATTTTCTGGGCCACCGGCGCCTGTATGTTTGTCCGGTCAAGTGTATTCCATGAATTAGGAGGTTTCGATGATGAATTCTTTGCCCATATGGAAGAGATCGATTTCTGCTGGCGGGCAAAAAATGCGGGCCATAAGATCATGTACTGTCCCGGATCGACCATTTTTCATATTGGAGGCGGAACACTACCCCGAAAAAACTCCCGGAAAACTTACCTGAACATCAGGAATAACATTATCATGCTGTTTAAAAACCTTGAATCTGAGAGGCTGCTTAAGGTTCTTACAGCAAGGGTCATCCTCGATTATGTGGCTGCGATAAAGTTTTTGATCGACGGGGGTTTCCGGGATATGGCAGCCGTAATTCAAGCTCATTTTTATATCATCTCAAACCTCAGAAGACTAAGAAAAAAGAGGGAAAAGATAGTACACAATCGTGTTTCTCAGATATATTGGGGAAATATCGTGCTCAGGCACTTTGTAGCACAAAAGAAAACCTTCCGTCAGCTCGATCCGCACCGCTTCACCGGCAATCAACCAGGAAGTTCAGAATAGCCATACGGTATCCCTCCAGCCCAAAACCGCAGATAAAACCGCCGGCGGCAGAAGCCGTTATCAGTGTTTTACGGAATTCTTCCCGATTAAACACCTGGCTGATGTGCACTTCGGTCACTTTCGCCGGGACCGCCCGGATAGCATCGGCGATCGCTACTGATGTATGGCTGTATCCCCCCGGATTGATGATGATCCCATCCATCTTAAATCCCGCATCCTGGATCCTGTCTATCAATTCTCCTTCGATATTTGATTGAAAATATTCGATGCTGATCTTTTTGAATTCAGCTCTCAGTTCTTCCAGGTAAGCTTCAAACGTCTGGTAGCCATACACCTCCTGCTCCCGCCGCCCGAGCAGGTTGAGATTCGGACCGTTGATAATTAATAAGTTCAAAGTTCAGAGTTCAAAGTTCAAGGTTAAGTTTTAAGTTATGAGTTCAAAGTTAAGGGATAAATTTTAATTGTAATTTTATAGTTATTAAAAGCAGGTGCCATGCAAATTACCGATAATTTCCGGCAGGCAATGCAGGATTACATCTTCCTTCTTGAAAAAAAATACCCTGAAAAGACCATCCATAATCTCATTTCCACCCGTTACGCCCTGAACCATTTCGAACGCTCCATCCTCTACCGCGGATTAACAACCCAACAAACAGCCGAAGAAAGAAAAAAAAGACTGCTCGTGTTGAATAACTCCGACCAGAAACAAGAAACAAGAAACCCGGAACCTTTCCCCCTTCACATCGACCTGTTCAACGTCCTGTTCACCATCGCCGCCTATCTGAGGGGATACCCGGTTTACCTGTCCAATGACGGCATCGTACGGGATGCATCGGAAAGCCACGATTGTACCGGCTGGGCTGAACATCTCGAAAAAGCGCTTTATATTTTGTTGCAGGACCTGGAGCATATCAAATCATCCAGAAATCTTTTTTACATCGACAGCCCCATGCCATTATGCAGCCATTTCGGGGAAATAATCACTGCAGCAGCAAAAAATTCAAAATCCCTGATCGAAATCATCCTTGACGAATCCCCGGATCACCTCTTACGCAATGCCACCGAAGGAATTCTGGCAACTTCCGATTCAACCATCATCGACAAATCTTTGTTGCCTGTTTTAGACATCCCACATTACTTGCTGGAGAAACGTTTTGGAGCGAAATTACTAAGGCTGGACACAGTATGATTCCGAATTCCGAATTCCGAATTCCGAACAAATTCAAAATTCAAAACTCAAAATTTAAAATTTTTCTCCCCACTTTGAACTTTGAATTATTAACTTTGCACTAAACCACGGGGTGCCTCAAAAAAACGGGCTGAGATCATACCCTTTGAACCTGATCCGGGTAATGCCGGCGTAGGGATGGGATATCATCCTTCTTTTTTCTGACACTTCCTGATTCATTGGCAGAATGGCAGTTTATGCCGAAAAACAAAATTGAAATGAAAAAGAAGGTCACCATCCTCATTATCAGTCTCATAGTTTCGATTAACATGATGGGCCAACTGGTAATCAATGGCAGCGTCACTGATCATGAAACCTCAGAGCCCCTCACCGGAGCCCATATCATCCTTGAAAACACATTTATAGCGGCCGTTTCCTCCCCGGCGGGTCTATTCAGGATCAGCGGTCTGAAACCGGGTGAGTACCGGATCAGGGTGTCCTACATCGGCTACGAATCATTTTCATCATCAGTGCGGCTGAATAGAGACACAGCCATGCAAATAAGCCTGAAACCCTCCGCTATCATGGCCTCAGAAGTGATCGTGACGGCTACCCGGGCTGCCGTTAATACACCCGCAACCTTTTCCACCGTCACCCGGCAGGAGATCGAACAGATCAACCTGGGGAAGGACATGCCGTTCCTGCTGCAAACAAGCCCCTCCGTGGTCACCACCTCCGATGCAGGCACAGGCATCGGCTACAGCAGCCTCCGGGTCCGTGGCACCGACCTGACGCGCATCAATGTGACGATCAACGGGATCCCGCTAAATGACTCTGAATCCCACGGCGTTTGGTGGGTCGACCTGCCCGACTTTGCCTCATCGGCGGAAAGCATCCAGATCCAGCGAGGGGTGGGGACCTCCACCAATGGCGCGGCTGCGTTCGGCGCCAGCATCAACATCCGGACCGATGACCCGGAACCTGATCCGTATGCGGAACTCAGCGCCTCCGCTGGATCCTTCAATACAGGCAAGCTGACCCTGCGGGGCGGCACCGGCCTGATCAATGGGAAATGGGCCTTCGACGGCCGGTTCTCACGGATCGTATCGGATGGATTTATCGACCGTGCCTCGGCCGACCTGGCCTCCGGCGCTTTCTCAGGCGGCTACTACGGTAAGAAAAATATCATCCGGCTGCTGGTCATCACCGGTAAGGAAAAAACATACCAGGCCTGGGATGGAGTCCCTGGTTATATACTCGACACCAACCGCACCTACAACGGCCTGGGGGCTTACTATGATGCCCAGGGCAACCTGCAGTATTATGACGATCAGACCGATAATTACCTCCAGACCCATTATCACCTGAACTGGTTGAATCAACTCTCCGCAAACTGGAGCCTTTCCTCCGCCCTGCATTATACCCGCGGCAAAGGTTATTACGAAGAATATAAGATGGACCAGGATTTCAGCGATTATCAACTTGATGATGTTGTCATCGGAATAGATACAATTTCAGCCACCGACCTGGTCAGAAGGCGTTTCCTCGATAATCATTTTTACGGGTTCACCTTCGGGCTGAACTACGACAGCCGTCAAAACATCACCGGAAATATCGGCGGGGCCATCAATTATTACAACGGGTTGCATTATGGCGAAGTGATCTGGGCCAGGCAGGCGATGCAGTTCGACAAAGATTACCGGTGGTATGAGAATACCGGGG
>JAWOHY010000260.1:0-18315 GCA_046484945.1 Bacteroidales bacterium | reverse complement strand
TCCGGTTGTAAAAGGCACTGAAGCCGCATCGCCGATAGCCCTGCCAAACGAGAGCAACACGGCCGTGACCAACCCTGGCGAAGCCTGCTTCAGGAATACCTTGTAAGCAGTTTCGGAACGGGTAGACCCTAGTGAAAGGGAGGTTTCCAGCAGGCCGATGGGAACGGTTTTCAGTATCTCATCCATTGCCCTGACCATGATGGGGATAATGAATAGGGTAACAGTAATTATACCCGCCAGCAGCGATGTTTTCAATCCCAGGTATATCATGATGGTAAATCCGAAAGCTCCGTAAACTATCGATGGAATACCCCAGAGCAAATCCAGAAAAAACCTTATGGTGTTGACCGTTTTTTTAAATTTCACAAGGTATACGTTCATGAATAAAGCCACGGGCAGGCCAATGATAAAAGCCAGCAAAGTTGCGCCGATAGAAAGATAAAGCGATCCGATGATCGCATTCAGTATCCCTCCTTCCTTGCCGAAATAAAACCCGCCTTTCGGGGTTTGACTGATCATTTCCCAGGAAAGTGATGGTAAACCTTTATATAGGATACTGAATATGATCAGCATCAATACCATCACTATCAAAGTAGTGGAGAAGAACATCAGTACCCTGAAAAATTTTTCTTCGATGTACTTAAGTTTAGGCATTGGCAATGAGGGATTTCAGGTTATATCAGTTGATTATCTTTTCAGATCTCATAATTAACATTCTCGAAAGGAAATTGAAAATAAGCACTACGCAGAACAGTATCAAAGCAGCGAGCATTAAAGCTGAGTCATACATCGGGATGGAGAGCATTTCACCGTAGTTATTGGCAATCAGGGCAGGCAACGGATAACCGGCCTGGAAGATACCTGTCGGGATTTTGGCCACGTTTCCTACAACCATTAATACGGCGATGGTTTCCCCAAAAGCCCGGGATATGCCCAATCCAAAAGCCGATACAATTCCCGGAAATGCCTTCCTGACCAAAACGAGCTTGATAGTCTGCCATTTACTGGCCCCCAGTGAAAGGGATGCTTCTTTCAGTTCATCCGGAATCATTTTGAAGACATCGATCATGATATTCAGGATGAATGGTATGATCATGACTGCCAGTACGATGGATCCGGAAAGGATGGTGTATCCGGATGTTTCAATACCGAAAACGGGGGCAACATACCTGGAAATGAAGGGCACGATGACAAGAATGCCCCACACGCCGAAGATAACAGACGGTATTCCCGCCAGAATGTCAATCACCGGGTGCATGATCTGCAATACCCATTTTTTCGCATACTGGGTCAGGTGGATGGCTGTGAGAAGGCAAATCGGGCCAGCGATCAGCAAAGAGAGGGCAGTAACCCATAGTGAACTGATGGCAAATGACAAAAATCCAAAATTACCTGACAGCGGCCTCCAATCGCTTGAAAATAACAAATCCCAGAGCGACTTTTCCTCGAGTAACAGGGTGGATTTAATGTAAAGTCCAATTCCCAGCAGGAAAGGTAACAGGATGATGATCATCAGGCTGATGACCATCCAGACCAGGTGTATCCTGCTCCGCAAATGCCTTCCGATCCGGAACCTGGCCAATTTTAGTTCAGCTTAAGTAGTTCTCCGGAAACTATGTTCTCCGGTAATTCCACATAGCCGGCTTCATGGACAAATTGTTGCCCCTCCTCCAGGATCCATTCCAGGAATACCAAAACAGCCGGATTTTCCGGTTTGCCTTTGGATACAAAATAGAGGGGGCGTGCCGGCGGCGACGGATATCTTCCTGTCTGGATCGCCTCCATGATGTTATCCAGTGTATCATAGAAGTCCTCTTCCGGATCGATCTGGCCATTTCCATTTATATCGATGGGCAGGATTTCAAGTCCTGGATATTTTGACCGTGTTTTCATATCGTAGGCGTATACAACGTTGTTATATCCTATCCCCAGCCTATCGTTTTTTACGGCGTCGGCAATGCCCGGGTCGCCAAAAACCCCGACTCCCAGAAGGCTTTCCTGATTGCTCCCCAGGTATTTGCCCCATATTTCGGCAGCCCCGCACGCATCAGACCTCGTATACACGTTCATTTTGCTTTGCTCGGGAATGCCAAAAAATTCACCCCAGGTATGGGGATCACTACTTAGAAAGATTTCCTGGAAGGTCTCACGCGAGAATCCCTTTCTCTTCAATTCGCCCAATACGGGATTTTTACTGCTGATCGTGGGTAGTACGGCATCTTTTGTGACGGCTATGTACCAGGCCCCTTTATCCATTTCGGCCTGTGTAATTTCCCTGGAAAACATGCCCAGGTCAACCATGCCCGATAGCGCATCCATCATCCCTTTCCCGGCACCACCGGCAGAGATGTCAATCCTTACATCCGGATACACTTTATTGAACTCCTCCGCCCACTTCACCGTCATGGGATAAAGGGCAAAGGCCCCGGAAATGGAAATACGGCCTTTCACATGTCCTTCTTTCTGTTCCGATTGCTGCGCTCTATGCCCACAACCCCATCCTGATGCCAGGAAGAATACTATCAGGGGCAGAATGTACAAATAGTTTTTAGCGTTCATTTGTAATAAATTAATGTTACTTGGATTCAGAATATTCCTCGGATTGTGTCACCTTGTTCAGCCATTTCATCAGTTTGTCAAATTCTCTTTGGGATTCATCTTCTGTGAGTCCGACATAACCGGCGCCATCAGTTAATAAGGCTCCTTCCGTGAGCACCCATTTGAGAAAATCCATGACAAAGGGATTCCTTTGCTCCCGGTTTACTACTAAATACAGATCCCTGGCCAGCGGATACGGATAATCACCTGATTTAATACCTTCCTTCAACGACTCAATATTTGTATAAAGACGCTCTTCAGGATCAATCCGATCGTTCCTGTTGAAATCAACCGGCGGAACATTTAAACCGGGATAGAGCCGGCCGCTTATATTGTCAAAAACAAACCGGAGATTGTCATAACCCAGGGAATAAATGTTAGACCGCACCGCCTGGGTCATACCGGCATCACCATATACGCCAATTCCTTTCAGGTTTTCCTGTGTTGCTCCCAAAAACTCGGCCCAGACAGCTGCAGCGCCACTGGCGTCGGAGCGTGTGAATAATACAATTTTCCTTCCTTCTTCTGCCCCTGTCAGCTGATTCCAGCTATCAATCCGTCCGGTTATATAAACATCTCTGAGATTAGCAATGCTCAACCCGTTCTCAGTTAGCTCGGTCAAATATGGGTTTGATCTGCTTATGGTAGGCACAACTGCATCTTTGGCAACCTTGAAAACAATTAATGCCTCGTCAATACTTTCAGGATGCAGGCCGGAATATAAACCTATTTCAGTCAGTCCCAGTAATGCGTCAGTTACCCCTTTGGTCGAACTGGCCGGAAAAGCGGAAATCCTGAATTCAGGATGAAGCTGCCGATATTCATCGACCCAGATCTGCGCCAGCGGATAAAGCGCGTAAGCGCCAATAATTGAGAAATTTACGGAACTTTTTCTTGTGACAGCCTGATCGGATGGTTGCTTTTGCTGCTTTGAATGACATCCCTCAAAAAGGAGAACAACGATTAAAATCCAGCTTGTATAATGTAGGCCGAAAAATTTCATTTAAAGTTCAAATTATTTGACACTATCAATTTGTTAAATTATTAACAGTAGTAAAATTATATAATATTCAGACGACAGCCGCAAAACCCCGATTTTTTTTAATTTATATCTCATGAGAAGATACAATTATGTTAAAATCTTCATGGTTAAATGAAAATGCTTGATTTTCACTTAATGAATGTTTATATTTGCATTGCTTTTGCCTTATTTTATTATTGATGGATCCTGTGCCGGTTTCACTTACGGTGTTAGCTGCGGTTTCGTATTACGCATGTATTCAGGAGATTATATTATATTTTGTTAAAAAATATGACCGGATCACTTTCCTGAGTGGAGCGGTCTTGTCATTTATCGCAGGAACTTACCTGGTGATATCCGTGGTTACTCATCACCTGGGTGTCGCTTCTTCCCAAAGTTTTACTTTATACCGGGTTAACCTGATCTTTCTTCAACTTTCCCTCGTTGCCCTGATACTCATGATGTATTTTTTGTCGGACAGGAGACATCATCTATTTATCTATTCAGGAATGATCATCATGGGGATAATGATTTTTATCAGCGCCGTTATTCCCGTCAGTTTTCTTTTTGGACAGGTTTTTTCCGGAATAAAATTTTTACCAGTAAGAGACAATATGATCATGCCGCTTCAGCAATACATCCTGAGATGGCATGTATTGCAGTATTTAACGACAGGGGTTTTTATCGTGCTGGCATTGACCATTCTGGTGACGAAAGCGATAAGTACTAAAAAGTGGATCTATTTGGCTATGTATTTTTCTGTCGGATTCATTATTCTCGCAACCGGACTGGATATCCTGAGGATTTTGGGTGATGTAAAAATGATCAGCCTCATTCCGTATGCCTTATTTTCTTACCTGGCAATCCTTACGATTTCTATTTATGATGTGATGATCAGGGATATATTACTGAAATATAAGGATTATGAAGATGAAAATAAATGTAAGTACCTGTTAGACAATGCCAATTTTATTGTTGTTAAGCTTAACCGACTCGGTTATGTCGAGTATATCAATGCATATTTTTGTAAACTAGCCGGTTATCAGGAAAACGAGGTAGCAGGCAAGGATTGGTTCGAATTTTTCATACCTTCTCAGTCATTACAGGAATTGCAAGGTACATTTATTGAGATCCTTGAATCAGATTTTCATTCCTGGTATCAAAACCCTATCGTTACCAAAAGCGGGGAAGAGATCATGATCAAGTGGTATAATTCCCGTATTACGGATAAGGATGGGAAAATAACAGGAAGTTTCAGCATAGGGGTTAAGGCTTTTCACCAGGAAACATCCATTGAGTAACTTTCAGTTTCTGAAATGATGCACCGCTGGTTTATCGCCATCGGGAAACCATACCCTCATTTCACCGGCACCACGGTTGGCCCATGCGTAATATGGGATCGCAAAAAACGGCCCCGGTTCAATTTGAACTGTACCATTTGGATGAATATGTGTTATTCCGGTTTTGCCTTCCAATGTGCCGATACCTCCCAGGAAATCATTATAAAAATGAAAATCAAGCTGTAAGTCGCTATTAATCAAAATATTACTGATGGCAGGGTATGCCTGGTTAACTTGTTCAGCGCAATAAATCAGCGGCCCATATTGCAGCGCCAGCAGTCCTGAGTCGGCCTTCACCATGGGATGCGCCATTACTTTCCGGATATCCAGAGGGAAATCAATAATGACCTTATCATCATTTCTCCAGGTTCTTTTTATGGAAGCATACCCATTGACAATTTCAGGATGCAACTGTATGCCATTAACCATAAAAGCTGGTGACCGGGAAGAAGTATCGGTGAATTGGTATAGGTCGCCGGGAAAAGCTTCATTTCCAGTCCAACCCGGTATCCTGATCATAAAATTGCATGATATGGGCTGTTCGGTGGTGATAGCAACCACCGTTTTTCCATCCCAGGGGTAACCGGTAACCTGCTCAATGCCGATTTTACTACCTTTCAATTCAATTTCAGCCTGGTTGCTTATAAAAAGATTAACATACAATTCATCATCCTTTACCGCATAGATGTAACCCGGCAATGAAGGCAGGAAACGGGTAATATTTACCGGGCAGCAGGCGCAACCAAACCATTCTTTACGGGAATGCTGCCCACTGGATGCCAATGGATTCGGATAGAAGAAGTGATCTCCTGACAATGATATCCCTGACAGTAAGCCATTGTAAAGCACTTTTTCAAAAACATCAATATACCGGGCTTCGCCGGAAAGCAAAAACATCCTGTGATTCCAGAGGGCGTTGGCGATGGCGGCACAAGTTTCGGCATAGGCTTCTTCGTTCGGTAAATAAAATGGTTCGCCGAACCCTTCATTATTCCTGACAGCGCCTATGCCACCGGTGATATAGGTTTTGGATGAAACGACGTCGTTCCACAACTTACCGATAGCCGCCTGGTATGCCTCATCCCCTGTCAATGCGGCAATATCGGCCATGGCTGCATACATATACTGAGCCCTGACAGCATGGCCAACGGCTTCAGCCTGATCTACCGGTCTGAGGTGCATCTGGTTGTATTCGCTCCCCCCGGGCCCTCGCCGGTCTAAAAAGAATTTGGCCAGGTTAAGGTATTTTTCATCGCCAGTGACCCTGTAAAGTTTCACCAGGCCAATTTCGATCTCCTGGTGGCCGGGGACAATCTCAAGTTTACCCCAGCCAAAAAGGCTGTCGATCAGGTTGGCATTTTTCAGTGCCACAGCCAGCAGGGTTCTTTTGGCGGTTGCCTGGTAATGAGCCACCGCCGCTTCGTAAAGATGCCCGACATTATATAGTTCATGGCTGCCTTCTTCAATCCTGCTCCATCGCTCCGGCCCTGCCATATCATGCGTGTTTAGCGGATCAATGGTACGATTGGTATAAAGGTAGCCGTCATCTTCCTGAGCCGCCGAAATATAGGAGATCAGGGTGTCCAGATAGGCATCCATGGCGGGATCAGGAAATATTTGCATCGAATAGCAGGCTGCTTCAATGTTCTTGAAAACATCAGAATCATCAAACGGGTATAATGAAGCAAACTTTCCCTCTTTCAGCCCGCCGGCGATCCTGAAATTGTCAATCCTGCCAGTTTCCTCCGACTTCTGGAAAGCAATGGGAATGGTTACCCGGTGATTCGTGACAATCCTGGGGTACCAGAAATCATCAGTAAGCCGTACATCGGTAAAGGCAACCGGTCTGATCGGATAGTCCTTAGGTTTGCTTGTTTCTTCCCGGCGGCATCCTGTGGCGGTTAAAATCATTATCAGGGCAATGACGAGGAAATTTTTGGCGATGTCATTCATGGCATTGATCGATATGGTTTAAATTTACAAACTTATTAAAAACCTCTTAAAACAAGATAATATGGCTGAGAACAGGTCAAACCGCAGGGATTTCCTGCGCATTGCAGCGGGAGGGGCCGCAGCGGTCGGTTTAGGGGTAAGCGGATCATTTGGCAGATCTGATATGAATGCGGGAGATATTCCTCCAAGGGCACCAGGGCAGCAAAGTGTGATGGGGCTTGCCTGCGAGCCACTGGAAACCGTGCGGATCGGTGTGATTGGACTGGGAATGCGGGGCATGGAAGCGGTCGGCCGGTTGCTTTATATCGATGGGGTTTCTATCACCGCCGTTTGCGATGTCATACCTGACAGGGTGATGCAGGCCAAAAAAATCGTCACCGACCGGAACCTGCCTGAACCGGTCGGTTTTTCAGGAGGGCCTGACGACTGGAAGAAAATGTGCGGGATGGAAGAGGTGGATCTGGTTTATTCCTGCACACCGTGGGACCTCCATGTGCCGAACGCTGTTCATGCCATGAGAAATGGGAAACATGCAGCGCTTGAGGTGCCGGCTGCCATGACAGTGGAAGACTGCTGGCTGCTGGTCGATACCGCCGAGCAGACCCGCCGGCATTGCATGATGCTGGAAAACTGCTGTTATGACTTCTTTGAACTGGCCACGCTGAACATGGCCCGGAATGGCGTTTTCGGGGAGATTATGCATGCAGAGTGCGCCTATATTCACGATCTGCGCTGGCTTAAATTTGAGAAAACAAATGGCTATTATGACATGTGGAGACTCAAATACAGTATTGCCCACAACGGTAACCTTTATCCGACGCACGGCCTGGGGCCCGTTGCACAGATCATGGGAATCAACCGGGGCGACCGGATGGAGTTCCTCACCTCTATGTCGACCAGCCAGGTGGGTATGAGCCTTTACGCGAAAGAAACTTTCGGAATAAATTCACCCCAGGCTCAGCAAGGTTATAAGTTAGGTGACATGAATACTACCCTTGTGCAGACAGCCTTGGGAAAAACCATTATGATACAGCACGATACGACCAGTCCCAGGCCCTACAGCCGCATTCATCTCATTAGCGGAACCAGGGGGATGGCGCAAAAGTGGCCGGTCAGGAAGATCGCCCTTGAGCCGGATGCCCATCAATGGCTTCCCGATGATGAATTCGACAGGTTAATAGAGAAATATGAGCACCCACTGGCCCGCAAAGTAGGGGAGGTGGCCCGCAAAGTAGGCGGGCATGGCGGGATGGATTATATCATGGACTGGCGACTGATCGAATGTCTGCGCAAAGGCCTGCCGCTCGACCAGGATGTGTATGATGCAGCCGCCTGGTCGTCTATTGTCGAATTGAGCGAGGTTTCAGTGAATAATAAGAGTAATTCTATCGAAATCCCTGACTTCACCAGGGGGGCATGGAAAGAGGCCAAACCACTGGAAATTATTGAATGACAAAGTATTATTACTTGTCAATATTTTTCTGTCGAACCCTTGCTTTGATCTTTTTCACGATCAGAAAATCGATCAGTGCCGTTGGAAAAAATCCTATTATTGACAGAAGGGGGTTGTTATTGATCCTATAAAACCTTCGTGGCTTTCTGGCCAGTGCAATTTTCAGAATCAAAGCCGCAACCCGTTCCGGATCAGATATTTTCCCTACAAACCGCTTACTATCATGCAGGGCAGCTTCAAATTCCTTCTGAAATAATGGATCCTGCCCGATACTCTCTTTTTTCATCCATTTAAGCAAGGGAGTGTCGATGGCACCGGGCCGTATTACGGATAAACGGACACCTTTCATAGAAAGCTCCTGCCAGGCCACCCTGCAGTAAGCCTCAAGGGCAGCCTTGGATATCATGTATGGTTGAAATAAAGCCTGTATCTTATAGCTTTCACTGCTGACTATTATTACCTTTCCCTGGCTTCGAATCAAAGCCTCATGGAAGCATTGCACCACATTGGCCGTTGACAGGAAATTCACGGACATCATACGGTTAAAAACTTCAGATGCAAATGCTGTCACCGGAAAAGTATCATAGATCCCGGCCAGGCAGACCAGTAAATCGAGTCCCCCAAAACGCTGATGCAGATCACGGCTCAGTGATTTGAGCTCGCTCATGTCCGTAATGTCAGCTTGAAATACTTTGACATTTTCGTATGACTTCAATGCAGCAAGTCCATCATTGTTAACATCAACTGCAAATACATGCCAGCCCTGACCTGATAATTTTGCGACTACCCTTTGACCAAGACCGCCGCCCGCACCTGTTACCAGTGCTTTTTTCATAATAATAACAAATTGTTCGCTAATTTAAATTAATTGTCCCTATCAGCCTTCTCAATAATTTGTTGATTCCACGGGGTCGGACAGTTGTTAGTTTTTATCTTTGCACCTTACCAATTTGCCGCACAATGATAAACCACGACAGCCTCTACGTGATTTTGTTCTCACTTCCGGTTTACCAGATCCTCTTTTATACGGTTCAACTTTTATCTTTTAAGCGGAAAAACCCGTCAAAAAAATACCTCGGCCTGCTGCTGCTGAGCATGACAGTATTCCTGATTCTGAATGCAGTCCATGCATTGGGTTATATTGAAATATTTTCAGATCTTTACTTAATTTATCTTCCTGTTTTACTGAGCATCGCACCTGCATTCTTTCTTTATTTTATCTCTATTACAAGTGAAAACCATGATGTGAATAAAAGGCAGCGATTGATCCTGTTCAGTCCTGCTGTTTTTATGTTTATCGTAAATGTTTTTGTATTCATCATTTATGATAAGGCATCCCGGGTTGCATTCCTCGAACAGGGCATATTCCAGGCAGGCACGGCGGGAGATCAGTTTACCGTAATGCTCATCCTGTGGATGACAGGCGTTTTATTGGTCTTTTTTCAGATTGTTTTTGCCATTATCAGGCTTCTGAGAATTATTCATACGGAATCTGATTTGATGCGTCAACAGCCATCCCACCTGGCATACCTGGAATGGCCGTGGGTAGTTGGCATCGCGATCAGCGTAATGGTTTTTCTGATCATCAATGCCATGTTTGAAATGCTATGGCCGGTGGATCTTCTGGGGATCGTCATTGTATATAACCTGCTGATGTTGATATCCGGGGGGCTGACCGGTTACCTGGGCATGAAGCAGGATGGCCTGCTGAACCAGGTTGCCGCCATTGGCAAAGCCTCTTATACCCCTGAAACTTCGGGTACGGAACAGGTCAAAGAGAGCAATCAATTTTCGGAGACGCATGATTTCATTGATCAGAAAGAAGCGACGGTGATCTTAAATAAATTGAACAAAATTTTGGAGAGTGAAAAACCTTACCTGAAAAGCGATTTTTCCCTGCAGGACCTGTGTCATCTTTTACATATCAACCGGAGAAAGGCCAGTTATGTTTTAAATGAGGTTCTGGGAAAGAATTTTTATGGTATCATTAACGAATACAGGGTGAAAGAAGCACAACAACTGCTTATAAGCGATGAAATGAGCCAGATGAAAATCGAGGCCCTCGGGGAGATGGTAGGGTTTCAATCAAAATCATCCTTTAATGCCTGTTTCAAGAAATACACAGGATTGACACCGTCTGAATATAAAAGTAAGCTTAGGGCTTAGGGCATAGGGCATAGGGCATAGAGCATTGGGCGTAGGGGGGTCAGATGGCTGACATGACCAGTTTCCCGTGAAATATCCCTTTCAATCCGATCAGTTGACTGGCCAGCTCCTGCAGGTCATTTGCCGGACCTTTCACGGCGATCGTTTCAAGGCAGTGATGATGGTCCAGGTGGACATGCTGTACCGAAAGGATCAGGTCGTGAAAATCATGCTGGATATGGGTGGAATTGTGCTGCAGGTCCCTCTTGTGATGGTCGTAAACCAATACGATAGCCCCCGCCACAACCTGGTTTGCCTGCCACTTCTCTTCAACAAGATTTTTGCGGATCAAATGACGGATCACCTGGGAACGATTGGGGAAATTGTGCTTGCCCGCATAATTGTCTAAGGCTTCCAGAAGGTCTTCCTCAAGAGAGACACCAAATCTTTTGATATTCATAGTAACACGAATCTATAAATTAGTGACACAAAAGTAAGGAGTTTTAGTGTTAGATAAAGAGGTATAGACGAAATCATTAAATTTGAAACAATTTATCCTATATGATCACTTACCGGTATTTTATCCATCTGGCGTATAACGGGTCTCCATTTCACGGCTGGCAGGTGCAGGAAAATGCCCCGTCGGTGCAAGGAGTCATCACACATGCCCTGCAGTCGATCTTGCATCAGGAGATAAACCTGGTAGGATGCGGCCGGACCGATACCGGCGTGCATGCCCGGGATTATTATGCCCATTTCGACCTGGAAGAAGGCAAAACAAAGGATGAACTGGATAACCTGGCCTATCGCCTGAACCGTTTCCTGAAAGATGACATCGTGATATTCCGGATATTCCCTGTGCCACAGCACCTTCACGCCAGGTTCAGCGCCCACACCCGCACTTACGAATATCATATTCATACCCGGAAAGACCCATTTTTACAGGAATATTCCTGGTATGTTCATCCTGAACCAGATATTGCCCGGATGAACAAAGGGGCAAATTTGCTGCTGAAAACGGATGACTTCACCAGCTTTTCCAAACTTCACTCAGCGGCGAAAACTAACATATGCAAAGTAACGTATGCGCAATGGGATCAAAGCGGTCACCGGATTATCTTTTCTATTACCGCCGATCGTTTCCTGCGCAATATGGTCAGGGCCATTGTCGGAACACTGGTCGATCTGGGCCATGGAAAGATCTCACTGGAGGACCTGCAAAAGATCATCGAGGGCAAAGACCGTTCCCTGGCCGGGGAGTCGGTGCCGGCAAAAGGACTGTTTCTGAGCAGGGTTGTTTATCCGCAGCAGTTAAGTGGCGATTTGGAAATTTGAAAATGAAGATTAAGAGCAGATATCCGTTGCCTGAAGTTCGGCAGATTTCATGTAAATTTGGGGGAAATAACCAAACATGATTATTGCACGGCATTTCCTTTTCTTATTCATTATCCTTACACTTTCCATATTATCTGTTGCACAGAACTTTAAGGGAAAGCACCCCATTCTCTCTTATTTCCAGGTAACGAACGGACTTGATGTGCCCCAGTTCGAAAAGGGGTATACCGACTTCGCCCTGGCCGATATCAATATGGACGGACACCTTGATCTTCTTTCCGTCGGGGACCATGGCTCACCGTTTTTTAACTCCGACCAGCACGGCATCATGGTCTGGTTTGGCGACGGGCAGGGGAACTTCAGCCTCCATATGGAAGGTAATTTCGGCTATGGCGGCATTGCAGTCGGAGATGTGAACAACGACGGTTTCCAGGACGTGGGTTATGGGATCCATCACAACTATTCCGGTACCAGCTTCGGTGACCAGCTCATCGAGGTGGTTTTGGGCGATGGCACGGGTATGAACTGGACAGTCTGGGACGAAGGGCTGGCGACCAACGGTGAAACCTGGGGCATGTTCGGCACCGCCTTTGCCGATTTCAACAATGACGGGTATCTCGACCTGGTAAGCACTGCCTTTGGCTGCTGCGCAGGTATTCACGTTTACATTAATCAGACCGATGGCAGTTGGGTCCAGTCGTACGGGTTTACCAGCGGGAACTCCGGGTTGATCGTCAGGGCGATCGATATCGATGGCGATGGCCATATGGATTTCGTTGCCAATCACCAGAATGGGACTGCTTATTTCGGTGACGGCACTGGGAATTTCACCATTGTGGATAACGGACTGCCCACAGGCACTTCACGCGGCGGCATCGATGCTGCTTACTGGACAGGTTATCAAGGCGCAGGGATATCGTATATCAACTCCTCCGGTGGGGTGGTGGTATACCGGTGGGACAACAACAGCGCAGCCTGGACCGACCTGTCGGGTAACCTGCCTCAATCAGGTCCGAACCAGATGTCACAACTACACGATATGAACAGCGACGGCCATCCCGATGTGCTGGCATACGGGAATAAGACCTTCCAGCTCTGGTTGGGCGATGGTGCCGGCAACTGGACTCCGGATGCGACTTTTAACATCAATGCAAATCCGGGTTATGCCCGCTCGGTCAGGACCGGCGGAGATTTCGATAATAATGGCTATCCCGACCTGGTGATCCTGAACCAGGAGCTGAGCGGCGGTTTTATCCAGTTTGATCAAAGCAGGCTGTATGTATATTTTGAAGGTTCCGTAGCCGACAGCTTATGGATCAGACCGGTCTGTCCCTCCGGCGGCGAGAATTTTTATGCCGGATCGGTGCGCTTCATCGAATGGATCTCTGCCGTGCCCGGGAATATCCCGTCCGAAGTGAAAATCGAACTGTCAGCTTATGGGCCCGATGGCCCCTGGGTACTGGTAGGCGATAACCTGCCGAATAACGGCAGGCACCAGTGGACGGTTCCCGATTATGGCTCCGGATCATGCCATTTGAAGCTCACCGTCAGCACAGCCAGTGGATTGGCACAGCAGATCCTGCAGACGCCGTTTACTATTTATGGCACACCTGTCGATTTGCAGGAGTTACCCGTTAACCATAATACGCATGCTTCCCTTTTTCCCAATCCAGGCAAAGATGTTGTTTCTCTTAACTGTTCACAGAAGATAAAACTGTTAATATTTTTCGATGCAATGGGCAGGAAAATGCTGGAAGTCAGTGAACCAGACCAGGTCATCAACCTGGGGCACCTTCCGGAAGGGATTCATTTTTACCGGGTAATTTTTGAGAACGGGCTGCAGACGGGCGGGATTTGGGTTAAAACAGACTCATAATGCAAACCAAAAACATGAAACGCTATGCCAAACAAAACTTTACCTCCTTACGAACACTGGTGGGACAATAATGTTATCGAGATCGTGGAAGACCGCACGCGGACCTGGACGCAGACAAAATATAAAGCCACAGACGGGTATTGGATCGTATATGAGGGCTTCCGGATGCTGGGAAAAGTTACGCCCGGCGAAGAGCTGCCGCCTGGCGCAGTTATCGAACACAACGCCTGGGACCATGAACACTGCGCATTATGCTTGGACAAGATATCGGAATATGAAAATGATTTCCCCGAAGGCTATACCGACGGAAAAGAATGGATCTGCCCGGCCTGTTATGAAAAACATATCCTCCCCAGGGAAAAAGCAATTTAACAATTTAACAATTCAACAGTTTAAAATGAAAACCGCAACAATTATAGGCTCAACCGGCCTCATCGGCAGCCATCTACTCGACCTGTTACTGAAAGACGAATCTGTATCATCGCTCCGTATCCTGGTGCGGCGTCCGGTTGAGACAAAGCACCCGAAGCTGCAGGTTATGGTGATCGACTTCGCCGATTTGGACGCTTTCCGGGAAGGCATCCGGGGTAGCGATGCGGTCTTCTGCTCTGTGGGCACCACCAATAAAAAGGTCAAAGGCGACAAAACGGCCTACCGCAAAGTGGATTACGATATTCCGGTGAATGCGGCCCGGTTTTGTGCCGAAACTGGCGGGAAACAGTTCCTGCTGGTCTCATCCGTGGGCGCCGACAGCCACAGCCGCAATTTCTACCTCAAACTGAAAGGGGAGGTGGAAGAGGAGATTCGCCGGCTGCCTATCCCGTCCTTTTCCAACTTCCGGCCGTCCATGCTGCTGGGTAAACGAAATGAATCCAGGCCGTTGGAGACCATCGCCCAAAAGATATCGAAACCGTTATCTTTCCTGTTCCCCGCCAAATACAAACCCATCGACGCGGCCGATGTGGCAAAGGCCATGATCGCCGCGGCGAAACAGCGCAATCCCAGCGCCCGGATTTATCATTACCGGGAAATGATGGCGCTTGCTCAACCCCTACAGGGTTGAAAATCCCTGATCGCTATCTTTTCTACAATAGCTGATGCCCTACGGGCATCAACTACAGTCCTACAATCCTACAGTCTTACAGTCCTACAGTCCTACAGTCTTACAGTCTTACAGTCCTACAGTCCTACCGTCCTACAGTCCTAACGTCCTAACGTCCTACCGTCCTACAGTCTTACCGTCCTTCTACAAAAACAATTCCCTGCAGATCATCCTGTAAAGGCTCAAATCAATTCCGTTCTCAAGGAGAAGGCTTTCATTTTTCAGGATCGAGAGGGTGGGGCCGACCGCGGTTATTTTACCATTGTTCATCACCGCGATCCTTTCACAACAGGCAACAAGCGGCAGGAATGACTGGGAAACAATAACAACGGTTGATTTCAGCGCTTTTATGATGTCCACCATCTGATTGATCATTGTCGGATCAAGGCTGGTGAATGGTTCGTCGAATGCGATGACCTCGGGGCGGATTGCCAGAACGGTCGCTATGGCCACCCGCTTCTTCTCTCCCATTGACAAGTGATGGGAGATCCTGTTTTCATATCCTTTCAGGTTCATTTCATCCAGCGCCTGGTCAATCATCGACCTGGCCTCTTCCTTACGGAATCCGAAATTCAACGGCCCGAATGCTACATCCTCTTCAACAGTTGGATTAAATAACTGATCTTCTGGATTTTGAAATACAATACCCACCTTTTTTCTTATGACAGGCAAGTTCCTCTTACATACTTCCAGGTTATCAATCATCACCCGGCCTTTTCCGGTCAATATGCCGTTCAGGTGCAGTAAAAGGGTAGACTTTCCGGCTCCCATCGGGCCGATAATGCCAAACTTTTCTCCCGCATCTATTTCCAGGCGTATATCTTTCAACACCTCCCGGCCGGGTTTGTATGAATAACTGAGATCCTCTATTTTGATTCTGGAAGGCATATTAACGTATCAGAATAAAACATTGATGATAAAAGCATGAATGGGGTCCATGAAGCGGATGACGGCTAAAAGAAGCCCCAGGATAAAAAGGGTAAGGAGATGACCGGTCCTCATTTTTTTCCGGTCCCCATTGGGAAAATCCCCGGTAAAGCCCCTCGATAACATGGAGTTGTATATCATCTTCGCCCTTTCCCAGCTTCTGATAAAGATCACAGCCATCTGGTTACCAAGAACTTTTAATCTGTCCTGCTTTATTTTACCAGGCGTACGGCTTTGACGGGCAAGGGAGGTTTTCATGGATTCATCGGCAAGGATAAAGATGTACCGGTACATCAGGGCTGAAGTAATACAAACTGCGGCTGGCATTTTCAGTCTGCGTAATGCCCCCAGTAATTGGTGGAATCTTTCTGTGGAAACCAAAATTATCAGTACCATAACCGATAATACGGCCTTAAGAAAGATACTGATACCTTTTAACACGGCCGGGTGATGAAATGAAAGATCAATGCTCCTGTCTGACAGTTTCACCGAAATGGGATAAAAAGCAGCTGCAAATACAACAAACGGCAAAATGATCAGGACCCTTTTCATTACAAAGACAACCGGGATTTTACTGAGTGAAACCAACAGTAATAAAAGTATCCCATAAATGGCAAAGGGCATCAGATTGTCAGGGGGTTGTGAAACGATTGCCAGAATAATAAGCAGGGCCGCAAGCAATTTCATAACCGGGTCCATCTTGTGAACCGGCGACGAAACGTTGCTGTATTTATCTAAAAAAGAATGCCTCAACGCATTACTTTTTACGTGCTTTCAATCCATACCAGACACCTGCTAAACCAAATATCAATGCCAGGCCGAAGATGATTTTATAGACCAGAGGGATCTGATCATGCCCTGTTATATGATCGTGGTCATGATCGTGAACATGCCCCGGGTCATGAGAATGAATTTCATCACCCTCATTATGAACAGATTCTGAAACCAGTGGATCCGAAAAATCTTCAATGGCAATGAGAACTGTTTTCCGGTGTCCCATGCCATCATCCACCTTTACGGTCCATTCTCCGGGCACGTCGGGATTGAATGCAAAATTCCCGTCCTTATCCGTTTTGCCGGAAACAAATACATCTCCCGAAACCGGGGAAAAGATGGATACATCGGCATCAACCACCGGTGAAGTTTTTGAAAAATATACATTCAAACTCACCGAAGGATAACTAAAAGAATAATCTACATGAATTCCGTGTGCGGAAACATGATTGAAAGAGGTCAATGCAAATAAGAACACAAGAAGGATCAATGTTTTTTTCATAGTTTGACATTTGAAATGATTATATCGGAGTTAACTTTCCGGAAAAATTTCACCACGGTAAGCGTGATCACAGATTCGATAAGGGCAGCCATCACATATACCGACATGATCAGAAAGATCCCCTTTCCGTAACCGGTCAGTTTGAATTCAACAGACATCAGGAATGCAGGAATGAATACCCCCAGGAAACCTGCCAGCAAAGCTCTTGCAATTTCGGGTATATACTTTTGTTGCCAGACAATCATGGCCAGGAACGCCCCGGCTCCCATGTTGATCGCATTCACCCCGAGGGTCAGTAAGCCGCCGTGTTGAAAAATAAAGGATTGGAACAATAGGACGGTAAATATCACAGGAAATGCCCGTTTCCCTAATATAATCCCGGCCAGCCCGAACAATCCGGGATGCAGGGAGGTCCCCGCAAATGGTATTTGAATGAGCGAAACCACAAACAGTGCAGCCCCGGTAATGCCCATTCTGGGGATCTCTTCAGCTTCAGTCCGGCGTCCGGAAAGATAGATCAGGCCAAGCGAGGCAGCCTGCGCCGCGATGCAAATGCGGGTGTCTATGATTCCGTCGGCAATGTGCATTGTATTAAATATGATTTGGTAACACGAAATTTTAATTAGTGGCACAAAGGTAGCAAGTTTTCATGTTTTTACCAGAAAAATTGACATTGCTCAACCCCTACAGGGTTGAAAATCCCTGATCGCTATCTTTTCTACAATAGCGGATGCCCTACGGGCAAAAGCTTTATTTTATCCTCTTCCCCTCTTCCCCTCTCACCCGCCCCTCGGATCTGCTTGCAACGCCATTTTCACCATCCGCTCCACCTCCAGGCTGGGGAAACCGAACTCTTCCACCACCTTACCGTAAAGCTGGTAAACGCCGTCGCCTTTGAAAGGTGAATGAAGCAGGGTGGGAGGGAAGTGCACCGTATCGAAGAACTCGCCCTCGGCGTCCAGGAAAGCGGCAAAGTGCATGATCTCTCTTTTCACGGTGCGCACATACTTGATGGTGACCAGGTTGCCGACCATCCGCACCTTTTTCCCGATGCACCTTGTAAGCTCCCCGGCCATGACATCACCGCGGAACGCTGTCTGCAGCAGGTCGAAAGGGGAGAGGCTGACGGGCCAGCCGAGCAGTTCCATCTCGTCGTAGGCGTCTTCCAGCGGATCGTGCACGAGCTGCGGCAGGGTGTAAGCCTGTGCAGGCGGGCGGAACAGCGTGTTGTGGTGTTCGTTCGGCTTGCTCCTTCGCAGCAGCAGGTGCACGTCCCACAGCAGTTCTGC
>JAWOHY010000214.1:0-5636 GCA_046484945.1 Bacteroidales bacterium | reverse complement strand
CTCATAGGATTTTGATTAGTTTGCGAAAGTAAAGAATTTAAGGCAGATAGCGGTTATTCCATCTAGTTAATTTTTGTTAAGCACACAGTTCATCGATCCAGGCAGAGCATGTCATTCATTCCGAAATATCCCGTTTTTCCTTTCAGCCACTCGGCTGCCAGCAGCGCTCCTTTTGCAAACCCTTGCCTGTTAAGGGCTTCATGGGTCAGGGTCAGGCGATCTGACTCCGAGGCACAGCGGATGGTATGGATGCCGAATACATCCGCAACCCGTTTGGATATGATCTCCAGTTCTTCTGCTTTGTCCGTCTCCCGGTTCACCCATTTCTCTTTTCGCTTCCATTTGTCAATGATCATCCTTGCCAGTGTGACGGCGGTACCACTGGGCCGGTCAAGTTTCTGGATATGATGGATCTCTTCAATCGAGACATCGAAATCGTCGAAATGTTCCAAAAGGCTGGAGAGTCTTTTTGTCAGGTCAAAAAGGATATTTACCCCGATGCTGAAATTGGATGCTGTGAACAGGGCCTGTTTTTCATCGGAACACCATTTTCTGACCGTCTCTTCGTGTTCGAGCCAGCCGGTTGTGCCTGCAACGATAGGCAGGCCAAGATCGAAGGTGCGCCTGATGTTTTCCACTGCTGTCATCGGGGTGCTGAATTCCATCACCACGTCGGGTTTGTCATCCAGGCTTGTTATCATAGTCCAGTCTTCAGCCGCATCCAGCCTGGCAACGATCTCATGTTGTCTGGTCACGGCAGCCTGTTCAATTGCCCTGCCCATCTTGCCATATCCGGAAAGGATAATTTTCATATATCAGAATTTTAATGCGATTTTTAACCCTGGCGCCGGCTGCGGCATGTATTCGGGAATGGCCACGGCCGACGGGCTCACGCGCAGGGTGAGGTCCTCGCTGATGTCATAATAGAAAAAATGAGCGTCCACGTAAGCCTCCAGGATGTTTGCCACGTACCAGACTGCGCCGATAATATACGACAGGTCGCGGTTCCGGCGGTAAAAATCCATGCCTTTTTCCAATTGTGTGAGATCATAACGGTCTACCAGCGGGTTGTCGATAGGATAGGTTTCATTATTGGCTTTATAGACATAGGCTTCCCGGTAAAGGTTAAAGTTGACGGTATTGTCCCAGACGAAATAACCGATCACGCCGAAGCCGGCATAAATGATCGGTATTTTCCAGTATTTACGGTTATATGCCTGCCCGAGCCCTGGTATTACGGCCGAATAGATAGCGGCACGGGCGATGGAATGTTCCGCAATGTCTTTCTTTTTCCGGATGGTATCATTCTGGGCAACGGTGTCCGAAGGCATCAGCAGCAGGAATGCGAAGATCAGGCACGGAAAGATGGCTGCAGTTTTTGGCATCTCTTTGATAAACCGCAGGATGCCGGTGTATGCAATATAAAAAATCGGCACCGGGTGATATCTATTCTTGATTCAGTATTTTCAGGATGCGTTCCAGTTCTGAGCCGGAACCGAAAGGTATAACGATGGATCCATGCCCCTTAGTATTTTGCCGGATCGTTATCCTGGCGTCCAGTTTTTGATCGAGGCGTGCGCCTGCGGCTACGATATGTTCCGGCAGGGCAGGGGTATTGGCTGTTTTAGATGGTGCCGGGCTGGTTTCGGCTTCCCGGGCCAGCTTTTCTACTTCCCTGACAGAAAGGCCTTTTTCGACGATCTTCAGCAGGGCATTCAACTGCATCTCCGGGTCGGCAATGCCCATCAGGGCTTTGGCATGCCCCATGGTGATCTGCCCGTGCCGGATGGCGTACTGCACCTCGGGCGACAGTTTCAGTAGCCGGATGTAATTGGATACCGTGGCACGGTCTTTTCCCACCTTTTTGCTGACCTCCTCCTGGGTCAGCTTCAGCTCATCCACCAGGCGCTGGTAACTGATGGCAATCTCGAGGGGGTTCAGGTCTTTGCGGTGGATGTTCTCGATCAGCGCCAGCTCCAGCATCTGCTCATCGTCGGCTACGCGGATATAGCACGGCACCTCCTTCAGGCCTGCCATCATGGCGGCCTTCAACCGGCGTTCCCCGGCAATGACCTGGTAGCGGTCGTATCCGATCTTACGAACGGTGAGCGGCTGGACAATGCCCTGACGGCCGATCGATCCGGCCAGCTCCTGCAGGCTTTCCTCTTCGAATTGGGTACGGGGCTGGAAAGGATTGGCCTCAATCTTCAGGATCTCAATGCCGGCAATGGCCCCAGCGACATAGTTGCCGGAAATATCACGGGAAGTGATATCGGTCTCGGGGCTTTGCAAAATAGCATCCAAACCCCGGCCGAGCGCTTTTTTCTTAGAGGTCATTGACTATATCTATAGTTTTATCTGCTTCGGTCAGGTTGGTCATCCCGTTTTTTTGCAGGATCTCCCGGGCCAGGTTCAGGTAATTCACAGCCCCGGTGCTGGTGGCATCGTGCATGATCACCGTTTCACCAAAGCTGGGCGCCTCGCTGAGCCTTGTGTTGCGATGAATGATTGTGTCAAACACAATTTGCTGGAAGTGGGTCTTCACCTCTTCCACAACCTGCTTAGCCAAGCGTAAGCGGATGTCAAACATCGTCAGTAAAATGCCTTCTATATCCAGCGTGGAATTGAGCCGTGTCTGCACTATCTTTATCGTATTGAGCAGTTTGCCGAGCCCTTCCAGCGCAAAATATTCGCATTGCACCGGGATTATGACCGAATCAGCCGCGGTGAGTGCGTTCACGGTGATCAATCCCAGTGAAGGGGAACAATCGATCAGGATAAAATCGTATTTATCCCTGACCTTATCGATGACCCGGCGCATCATTTTCTCCCTTCCCGGCAGGTTGATCATCTCGATCTCGGCCCCTACCAGGTCAATATGGGCAGGTAACAGGTCGAGATAGGGCGTCCGCGTGTTCAGAATGATGTTATTCGGATCATTATCATCAATGATGCACTCGTAAATGCTTGTCTTGATGTTTTTCGGGTCAAATCCGACTCCGGAAGTTGCATTGGCCTGCGGATCGGCGTCGATCAACAAGGTCCTGTGCTCCAGAATGGCCAGGCTGGCACCCAGGTTGATAGCAGTGGTGGTCTTGCCGACTCCCCCTTTTTGATTGGCTAATGCAATGACTTTACCCATTCTGATGGTCTCCTTAACGGGCAAAAATAAGATTATTATCGGCTTTGGTCTGGCTCAACTTATGATAATTTATCAACTGACATGGCAGGCCCCGCAGATTTACCCTGCCCAGTCATGACCCTAAAGAAACAAATGCCGGAAATTCTTGAACTTCCGTTGATAAATCATCTGCTTCTGAATTTTCTATAGATCCGAATCCCTGGTCGATGGTCCGAGATCATCGAAATCAACATCCGTATGGATGTCTTTTTCATCTGTATTCTCTTTCTCATCCTCTACCTCTTCAGGCTTTTCACCTGTTTCTACAAATTGCATTACCTGGTTCAGACCGGCAAGGAATTTTTCAAAATCTTCCCGGTAAAGGAAAATTTTGTGTTTTTCATAAAAAAATTTGCCCTGCTCGTTGTCAAACCTTCTTTTGCTTTCGGTGACGGTCAGGTAATTTTCACCTGTCCGGGTCGTTTTCACATCAAAAAAATAGGTTCTTTTACCGGCGCGGACAACCCTCGAAAAAACTTCTTCTTTCCTGAACTCCTTGTTTTCAAACTCTTCCATCTTCTGTTCCTGTTTATGATTCCTTCAACTTCCTGACAAAAATAAAAATATTTATTCATTCGGCGCTTTTCATATTCGGTCGGATCGATAAAACATAGCTCAGACAATAAAACTTCCCGAAAGGTTGCATCAGTATTAAAAGTAAAACGGCGGAGTACTTTATGAAGGTAAGGGAAATATCTTATATTTGCGCGTTGGATTAAAAACAGTTCATTTCAGGACATGCTCAGCAGAAGGCATCTCAGGGTTAAAGTGCTGCAGGCTTTGTACGCCTTTTTTCAGTCAGATGGCAACGATCTTGCCGCCGGTGAAAAACAATTGGTGAAAAGCACTGATAAGTTGTATGAATTATACATTTACCAGCTGGCATTCCTTATCAGTCTTGTCGATTTTGTCCATCACCGCCTCGTAGAGGGAAAAAAGAAGTTTTACCCCACTGAGGAGGACCTGCATCCCAACACCCGTCTTGTCGACAATGCCCTTATCAAACAAATCTCTTTAAATAAAGATTTTCTGCGATGGAAGAACCGGTTGAAGGTTAACTGGACCGGCGAGATCAATCTTTTTCACAAGCTTTACCAGGAGCTGAAGTCCGGAGAGGATTTCCAGCAGCTGATCCATTCCGTTGATGCCGGTTACCGGGCCGATAAGGAGATCCTTTCACTATTAGTGGCCAATTACCTGGCTGATTATGACATGCTCCGGGATTACTATGAGGACCTGAGTATTTACTGGTCGGACGAAGATTATGATATTTCGCTGGTGATGCTGCTGAAGACCATCCAGCTTTACCGGCCGCACTGGGGGGAGGAACATAACCTGCCTCCTTTGTTTAAGTCGGAAGATGAATTTGAAGGGGATGATGAAGACCGGAAATACATGCTGAAGTTGTTTCGCCATACTATCCTGCGAGGTGAGGATTATGCAAAACTGGTGGAGGAACAGGCCGTGAACTGGGAACTGGACCGGATCGCCATTATGGACATGATCATCCTGAAAATGGCCCTCACCGAGCTGACGGTTTTCCCATCTATTCCCGTGAAAGTCAGCATCAACGAATACATAGAGATTTCAAAATCATACAGTTCGGTAAAAAGTAAATTATTTATTAACGGAATATTGGATAAACTGGTTGTTAAACTTAAAAATGAAGGGAAGATTGTCAAGATGGGACGCGGGCTGATGGAGTGATTAATGGTTCCAGGGTTCCAAAGTTCCAGGGTTCCATATTCTGTCTCCTGTCTTCTGTCTCCTGTCTTCTGTCTTCTGACTTCTATCTTCTATATTCTAACTTCTAAAAAAAATGAAACACACAGCATTCCATGCCCTTCACATTGCCAACGGGGGCAAAATGGTTGAATTTGCCGGGTATCACATGCCGGTACAGTTTGAAGGTGTTAATATTGAACACGAGACGGTCCGCAAGGGGGTCGGGGTGTTTGATGTCTCGCACATGGGCGAGTTCTGGATCAAGGGGCCGAAGGCCTTCGAGCTGGTGCAGCGGCTTACTTCGAACGATGCCTCCAAGCTGGAGGACGGCAAGGTGCAATACACCTGTTTTCCGAATGATAAAGGCGGGATCGTGGATGATCTCCTGGTTTACCGGGTCGATGCCGAAACCTACCTGCTGGTGGTCAACGCGTCCAATATTGAAAAGGACTGGGCATGGGTGAAAAAGCATAACACTCATTGTGCGGTGGCATACAACGCTTCCGACGAGATCTCTCAACTGGCGGTGCAGGGCCCGAAGGTGCAGGCTGTATTGCAAAAACTGACCGATACTGATCTTGGCGGTATCCCTTACTATACTTTTAAGAAAGTCGAACTGGCCGGGATTCCGCAGGTTATCCTTTCGAACACCGGCTATACTGGCTCGGGTGGTTTTGAGATTTACATGGCCAACGCCGATGGCCCGGCCATTTGGGAAGCCCTGATGAGA
>JAWOHY010000088.1:0-6420 GCA_046484945.1 Bacteroidales bacterium | reverse complement strand
TTCTCCAGGCCGAAAAGCTGTTCATATGTGAGAGAGAAAAGATCCGACGGATCTTTTATAAACCCATTGTCGAAAAGTATTTCAATTTTTCCTTCCCCCAGGCTGTCGATATTCATGGCCTTCCGGCTGATGAAATGTTCCAGTTTGCCCTTGATCTGTGGCGGGCAATGGTATTCATTCGGGCAGTAGTGTGCCGCTTCGTTTTCTTTCCTTACCAGCGGTGTCCCGCATTCGGGGCAATGGGTGATAAAAACGACAGGTTTGCTGTCAGGTTTTCGTTGCAACAGATCCACTCCGACCACTTTGGGGATGATCTCTCCGCCTTTCTCGACAAAAACATGATCTCCTTCATGCAGGTCCAGTTTCCGGATGATGTCGGCATTGTGTAATGAAGCTCTTTTCACGGTCGTGCCTGCCAATTGTACCGGTTCCAGGTTAGCCACCGGGGTTACAGCCCCGGTCCGTCCTACCTGGTAGGCAACCGAAAGCAGGGGAGTGGATACCCGTTCGGCCTTGAATTTATAGGCGATGGCCCATCGGGGCGATTTTGCCGTAAAACCCAGCATTTGTTGCTGACGGTATGCGTTGACCTTAATGACGATCCCGTCGATATCGAAAGAGAGCTCTTTTCGTCGGTGATCCCAGAGATGGATAAAAGAATATATTTCCTGCAATGAATGGCATTTGGCCAGGTAAGGAGAAACCTTTAACCCCCATTCCTTTGCCTTCATCAGGCACTGATAATGATCACGGGCGGGAAGATTTTCTCCGAGTATGCTATAAAGGAAGCAATCCAGGTTACGGCTGGCCACTTCAGCGGGATCCTGCATTTTCAGGCTTCCCGAAGCGGCATTTCTCGGGTTGGCAAACAAGGGCAAACCTTTTTTAGCACGCTCACTGTTCAGGTTGTCAAAGCTGCTTCGGGGCATGAAAATCTCGCCCCTGATCTCAAATTCGTCAGGATAATCACCCCAGAGGGTGAGGGGGATGCTTTTGATGGTCCTGGCATTTGCTGTGACATCATCGCCCTGTTCCCCATCGCCCCGGGTCAGGGCCTGGACAAGCCGGCCGTTCCGGTAGGTCAGCCCAACGGCTACCCCGTCGTATTTCAGTTCGCAGACATATTCAGGCTCTTCCATCAGGAGCTTCCTGACACGCTGATCAAAATCTGCCACCTCTTCCTCAGAATAGGTGTTTCCCAGCGACATCATGGGATACTTATGCCTGACCTGTTTGAATTCCTTTGTCAGATCCGCCCCGATACGCTGGGTAGGGGAGTCGGGCCGGATCAATTCTGGAAATCCCCTTTCCAGTTGCTCGAGTTCTTTTAGAAGCTGGTCAAATTCGAAATCGGATATCACAGGCTGGGAAAGCACATAATACCGGTAATTGTGCCGGTTGATCTTATTGGAGAGATCATTTATCCGTTTTTGCGCTTCTTCCCTGGTCAGCATAGACAATGCTTTGAATAACGCAAAGATCGGAAAGAAAAAGATATGATCAGAATGTGAAATATATCTGCCCGAGATAAACCGGATTGATCGACATCACGGGGATTTGTGCAACGTTGTAAATGAGCTTTTCGCTCCAGGCGCTGTTGTCGAAACTTGGATTGTCTATATTGCTGTCAGTCATCATCATGATCATATCGGCGCTGTTCGACACGGCATAGTCGAGGAGCTGGCCGGCAAAATTCCGCGTTCCTGCCGCTTCCTCAAGCGTATAACTGACATTATTCTTTTTGAATTCTTTTTCTATTTGCCCGGTGATGATCTCCAGTTTCGAATGCTCGCCCGGGTCAGTGCATTTTTGCCTGAAAATCAGTATATCGCTGTTGAATAGTACGGAATTGACAATGGCATAAAAAACCTGTTGCCTTGATTCTGTATACAGGCTGATGGGAAAGACGATTTTTTGGTAACCTTTTTGCCCGATCTTTCTTTTTTGCACAACGATCACGGGAACAGGCGACTGTGTGATGACTTTCATGGCATAACTGCCGGTAATGTGCTGAATGCCCTTTTTTCCGTGGGTACCCAGAATCATGACATTTGCCTTGATTTCCGATGCTACTTCGTGGATGACGTCAAATATGCTACCTTCCCGGAAGATGTATTCGGCTTCTACTTTATAACGGGCCTTAATATCTTTAACAATCCCGGAAAGCTTTTCCTCAACGGCTTTCAACGCGTTTTTGCCACCAAAGGCTGTGCGGGATTCACGGTTGATGACATGGAGTACAACTACTTTGAAATTAAGGACTTTGGCCACAGTTGCGGCATGTTCGATTGCATTTTGACCAACAGGCGTAAAGTCGGTTGGGACAAGCACAATATTATTACGGTCTGAAGCAGGGGTTGCCATATTCTGCATTGATTTTTTGTGATTTTGATGTTAAATTTCTGGTAGAATGATGATGTTATTTCGACCCGGCTTCTGAACTACCTGGGAACAATTTTTCTCCAGTTAAAATCCCTGGGGTTGATACACATGACAGGGATTTGCGACGTGTTGAAAATAATGTCTTCGTCGTAACTTCCCAGCAGATATGTTTTCAGGCTTTTATCAGGATTGGTCATGATCAGGATCATGTCCGCATTTTCCGCCGTTGAATAATCGATGACCTGTTTGGTAAAATGGCCGGTCTTATTAGCCGCTTTCACTGTATATTTTACATTGTTAACCTGGAAGTGATTGGTGATCATGGTGATGACATCCTCCATCTCTTCTCCGGGCAGATGGAATATCATGATCATTGAATTGAACTCCTTTGCGATGGCTGCCGCCCATTTGGTCTTGGACCAGGGGCCGGCATCACTGGTGATCGGCATGACGATTTTACCCAGGCCGTGCCCGAATGGCCTTTTCTGAACCACGATGGTTGGAATCTCGGAGCTCGTTACCACCTTTAATGCAAAACTGCCCGTAAATTTCTGAAGCCCGACCTTTCCATGCGTTCCTAAAAATATAAGGCTGGCTTTCAATTCTTCCGCGACTTCGGCGATGGTGGTGAAAATATCACCTTCACGGGCAATGGTTTCTACCTGAATGACATATTCTTTTATCAGACTGTTTGCCATTTCTTTCAACCGGTCGTGCACCCAGTCAATGCCTTTGTTTTCCTTCTTCAGCTCAGCTAGGGTATTCTTATCAATGATATGCAACAAGACGATTTTGTAATTGAAGTCCTTTGCTAAGGATGCAGCCCGTTGTGCTGCATTGGTGCATACTTCAGAAAAATCGGTCGGAACAAGAAATAAGGGATTTTTTACAGTTTCCATATAATTAGGCATTTATTCGGAATGAGTGATTGTGATACAAAAATAGAAATATAATTTATTGAACAAAAGCATTCCTTATTTTTCGTGATTCAGCATCCATTCGATCTGGCGCAGATTTTCCAATTTTCCTGTTTCGCGAAGCCTGATGGCTGAAAGGGTGAAATACCGGTGATTGAAAAGAAAATCTTTCTGTATGTAATACCACTCCGAAAGGGTCACCTGGCGGACATCCATCAGCTCCCATTCGAGTTTCAGCTTATGGGCGATCAGGAAGAAGTCATTCCTGCCGAGGTAATCCAGGTCGGCATCGCATAGGATCTGGTCGAGCCGGAGGCTGGCCTTCTGGGGCAACTTTGTTGATAAAATCATTTGATTGATGATATCTATCTCATTTACAGAATAATTGAACTGTGGTAAAGTATCTTTGACAATTTGTATACTGGCATCTTCATGATTATCATAGGTGACTAACATGCCTGAATCATGAAAAAGACAGGCCGTCTGCAGTAAAATCTTTTCTGGTGCGGGAATATCTTCCAGGTTGGACAACCGGGTAGCAGCATCCAGGACATCAAGGGTATGGTGTAAAGAATGGTAAATCAGGCGTGGATCCAGTTCTCTTTCCAGTCGTTGCAGTATATATCTTTTAGCAGATTCAAAATTCATGATTAAAACCGGTTCAGGTGTTTTGGTGGCAAATTTACATTTCTTTTGCCTGCAGCGTAATTAAAATTTAAAATCAAAGCTCTCTATGCCATCCCATGTTTCAGGAACCCCGTTCTCGGCATAATTCATACAGCGGTTCAGATATATTTTTACGGTTTTATCCTGTGGATTGATTGTTTCAATTGCCTGGAAAATTTTGAGGGCGCTTTTAAAATCCTTTTTCTTGTAATCCTGCATTGCCTGATTATAATCTTTGCTTGTTTTGATTTTAAGGTCCCTGATGTTTTCCGGATCACCGTCCATGATCTCGAAAATATAAATAGCCTCTTTCTTCCCCTTCACTTTGACAATGTCGAGAAACCTGAAATGATACTGGCTGGGGTCGCTGAGCTTGATCAATGTATCCTCCGTGATGATGATGGAACAGCCATAAACTTTGGTCAGCCCTTCCAGCCTGGCCGCCAGGTTTACCGCATCGGAGATGACCGTTCCGTCCATTCGTCCTTCGCCCCCGATAATTCCCAGCATGAGCAGGCCGGTATGAATGCCGATACCCGCATCAATCGACGGCTTTTCCAACTGGCCCATTATTTCGTTGAACTCCTGTAGTTTTAACCTCATCTGGATGGCGGAATTAATGGCATCTTCACTTTTTTCAGGGAATAAAGACATGATAGAATCGCCCATGAATTTATCGATGAATCCGTTATTATTCCGGATGACGGGTTCCATGTATCCCAGGTAGTTATTGATGAAATTGAAATTCTCCTTGGGTGATAATGTTTCTGATAACGATGTAAAATCTCTGATGTCGGAAAATAAGATCGTCATCTCCTGCTGAACCTGGTCGCCAAGCGCTATTTCAGTGATGTTTTCCTTACCCAGGAAATCGAGGAATTGCTTGGGGACAAACCGGGAATTGGCCCTGTTGATCTGCTCCATTCTCAGGAAATAACTTTTAATTTTTTCCGACATTTCATTGTATCCTTCTGTTAGTAAACCGATCTCATCATTGGTTTTAACGGGGCAAAAACTGTCCAGTTCACCCTGTCCCGTCAGCCGCATGCTGGCCAGCAGTTCATTGACCGGTCTGACAATGTCTTCCGTCGTCCACCGGACAAAGAGGACGATGTAGATCAGCGCTACGAATATACCGGTCCCGATTCCCAGCACCATGAGCAGGCTGTTGATGGTGTTGACGTAAAAGAGACTGTTGACCGACTGTGAATCAAAGGTGGCATCCATTGTGTGATACTTACCTAATAATATTCTCCGCTGATCTTCGGTAAATTCCAATAATTCCAGCTCTTTCACGGCTGAAATGCTCAACAGCAGGTAGAAGACCACGATGATCAGGGGAAGCAGCGTAGTCATGGCGCTGGATATCCAAAGCCTGTTCCTGATCTTATCAGTCTTTACTTTAAATATTCTCTTTCTTAATTCATCTTCTGAAAAAATATGCCCGATATACCAGATATGCACCCTGTGCTTCATCCAGAAATACACCAGCATTAATGTCAATGTGCTGGATAACAATGTAATGAAGAGAAACTGCAAATAAAACCGGTGGCTGAGTTCATCAACGTCACGTTGAATGGTAATGATATATAGCATGTACAGGATCGTGATACCATAAGAGATGGACATGATACCGGTGTTTATCAGTGGGGATTTCAGCAGGAATTTTTTACAGAAATTAGCAATGCCTTGTTTGATAAACTGTTTTTTTCTTTTTTTCCGGAAGTATAATTTAAATGGCAGGTTAAATCCAAAACCAAGAACAAAACTGACGATTAGCAAGCGGACCAGCAAAGCCATGGTCCCTCCGATTTGCCGGTTTGCTTCGAAATCTCCTGTTATTGTGACCGAGCCATCGGTCTCACTCACTTTCATTTCCGGCAATGTCGGATCATTTTGTGAAACATCATCCACCGTGGATCTTTCGAGCCTGTTGTTGGACAGGTAATCGGGGACATACTTAAAAAGCAGGATGCCGGCCACGGGAAAAACGAGAAAGAAATACAGAAATGTGGATATCAGGTATATGCGCAAACCGTGGTATCGCGGCACTTTGCTGTATTTATTCTGATCGGTTGACATGACTGTTTAAGCGACAGCCAAATTACAAAAAAAAAGAGAGTGTAACACAGATCGAAACACGCTCATTTTTAATCTCCGACGGGTAAACCAGCGGGCTTACCCGTTGGTCTGTTCAGTTCGCCTCTGTAATAATTTCTATCCCCCTGCGGAGGGCTTTCTCATTGTCGGGGATCAGGTGATGGTACCGGGCCGGAAGTGACTTTTTAAGGCCCTGGATGACATTCTCCAGGCTGACCAGGGGTTTTACCTTGAGATATCCGCCCAGAACGATCATATTAAATATTTTGGCAAGTCCCATTTTAGCTGCTTCATCTGCAGCATCGATCCGGTATATTTTGATATCTTTCCGTTCCGGGTGCCGTGATATACCGTT
>JAWOHY010000079.1:0-16956 GCA_046484945.1 Bacteroidales bacterium | reverse complement strand
TCAACTGGCGGTGCAGGGCCCGAAGGCGCAGGCTGTATTGCAAAAACTGACCGATACTGATCTTGGCGGTATCCCTTACTATACTTTTAAGAAAGTCGAACTGGCCGGGATTCCGCAGGTTATCCTTTCGAACACCGGCTATACTGGCTCGGGTGGTTTTGAGATTTACATGGCCAACGCCGATGGCCCGGCCATTTGGGAAGCCCTGATGAGAGCGGGGGAGGAATATGGCATCAAACCGATCGGGCTGGCGGCGCGCGACACCCTGCGGCTGGAGATGGGTTTTTGCCTCTATGGCAATGACATCAACGACACCACCTCACCGCTGGAAGCAGGGCTGGGCTGGATCACCAGGTTTGCCGACGGCAATGATTTCATCAACCGCCCGGCACTTGAGAAACAGAAGGCCGAAGGGGTGATGCGGATGCTGCGGGGCTTCGAGATGATCGACAAGGGTATCCCGAGGCAGCACTACGAAATCTGTGACGCAGCAGGGAACGTGATCGGCGAAGTTACCTCCGGGACCATGTCGCCTTCACTGAAAATCCCTGTTGGGATGGGTTATATCACGAGAGAACAAGCTGCGATCGATAACGAGATATATATTCGCGTGAGGGATAAGTTGCTCAGGGCCAGGATTGTGAAACTCCCATTCTATAAACCCCCACAGTAAAAACATAGTTATGCCCGGACCACTGCTCGAAGTTTGTTTTTCACCCGCTTTGCTGGAGCCGTTCCGTGAAAGGAAAGCTGGGAATGTTGTGGTGGTGGACATTTTGCGCGCTACCACGGCCATGTGCATCGCATTTGGTTATGGCGTCGCATCTGTCACGCCGGTCGGAAGCGAGCCGGAAGCCCTCAGAATGAAACAGCAGGGGTGGCTTGTGGCAGGGGAAAAGGATGGGGTAAAGCTCCCTTATGCCGATTATGGCAACTCGCCGCAGGAATTCCGGAACAATGATATCACCGGCAAGCACATCGCTTATTCCACAACCAACGGCACGCGTGCGATCCATTCAGCGTCCGGCATGGGCCAGGCATTGATCGCTTCCTTCGTCAATCTGGAGGCAGTGTGCAACTGGCTGGGAAACGACCGGAAAGACTTGCTGATCCTCTGTGCCGGCTGGAAAGATGAGTTTTCACTTGAGGATGCCCTGTTTGCCGGGGCAATGGTGGACCTGCTGACACACCATCATGACTTCATTGCGGTGAACGATGCGGCCATTGCCTCTGCCGGCCTATGGAACCACTCGGCAAAAAGACTGATGAAAGTGATGAGCCAAACCTCGCATTACCTACGGTTACTTGCCATTGAAGGCAGAAAAGGGCTGAAATATTGCTTTTTCCCGGAGAAATTTATGACGGTTCCCATTCTGAAAGAGGGGAAGCTTGTAGATATCAACGCTGTCAATAAGACGGTGCAATAAGGAGGCTATCACAGGATAAAGACCAGGATAGCGATCAGGATAGCTGTTCCGGCGGCCACCAGTACACCGCCTGCCGCCGCATCCTTGGCCCATTTGATCTTATCATTGTATTCGGGGCTCACGATGTCGCCAATCCATTCAATGGCTGTATTGAAGATCTCAGCCATCAGTACCATCCCGATAGCTAATACTACCAGTCCCCACTCCACCAGTGAAATCTTCATAAAGTAGCCCACGACAAACACCACTCCGATGGCCATGATGTGGATAATGAAGTTCGGCTGGGTGATCGCCACGCCGGAGAAGCCCCGCAGGGCGTATTTCAGGCTCTTGAGCCGCTTGTACAAAAATGATCTGTTCGGATCGGGATCCATAATGTATTAATTTTTGATAAAAATAGGAAAAATGACCGGCATCTCGATGAAATCATCTTACAAAATGAAAATTAATTTAATTTTGTGGTTTATCTAAGCGGTAGTAGCTCAGTTGGTAGAGCATCAGCTTCCCAAGCTGAGGGTCGTGGGTTCGAATCCCATTTACCGCTCCGCAAGCCGGCCTCGCCGGCTTTTTTATTGTTTTGCCACAAAAACATTAAAGCACTAAATTTTATGAAAAGAGCTAAAACCATTTCCTCCGTTTCAGGAACAAGATCAATCCAAAGAAGATCAGAATGATCAACAACCACACGGCTGCATAGCCGTATTTCCAGTCCAGTTCCGGCATATTGGTGAAATTCATCCCATAGATGCCGGCGATAAAAGTGAGCGGGATAAAAATGGAGGCTACCACTGTCAGGGTCTTCATGATCTGGTTCATGCGGTGCCCCTGGATGGAAAAGAAAAGATTGGTGCTGCTTTCCAGCGAGGATTGTATTATATCGCAACTGTCGAGCAAGGTCAGGCAAAGGTCCTTGATCTCCATGAAGTACTTCAGGTGCCTTTTTTCGATGTATTGGGTTGACCCACGTTCGACAGTCAGCGTGAATTCTTTGATCGGCAGGATCACTTTCCGGACGAAGTGGACGAACTTTTTATGATTCTCAATCGCTACCAGCATATCCGGTTGCGGCTGTCTGTCCAGGTCTGAGAAGTTCAGTTTCTCCACTTCGTCGTCGAGCTGGTTTAGGGTTTTGAAATAATTATCCAGGATCGATTCCAGCAAGGTATAAAGCAGGTAATCGGCTCCCCTTTCCCTGACAATGCCTTTGTTTTCCCTTAACCTGAAACGGATATGCTCAAAAAAATCGGCCTTTCGCTCCTGGAATGATATTAAAACGTTTTTATTGAAAACAAAGCTGATCTGTTCAGAGATCATTTCATTTTTATCCGGGACGATCGATTTGATTGTCAGAAAGGAGAAGCCTTCGAATTCCTGGAATTTCGGCCGCTGTTGCACATCCAGTATATCCTGTATGGCCAGGTCGTGGATGTTTTGTTGCCGGCAAATGGTGGCAATTGTTTCTGGTTTGAGACCATAGATGTTAAGCCAGTAATTGAAATCATTTCCCGGGAACAATGCAATATCAGTCGGTTGGACATTCCTATGCTCGGAGCAATCCAAACTGTTGTATTTAAACAACTGGATATCCGTTTCTGTAACGGGGACATCTCCGGAGAAGATAAATTCCCGCGGGTCTTTCTTTTTCCGGTTCAATTGCGGAATAAACCGAAGAACTTTGAGGGTTTGCATTTTTTATCGAAATAGATTTGCAATCATAGACTAGTGGCATGACAGTTTGCGAATATAAGGAAAAAATCAAAATCAATTTTCCCCTACCTTTGCCTTCAAAACATTACCCCCATGCCCACTGTCTTCACCATCGGCGAGACAATCCTGGATATTATCTTCGAGAACGGCCAGCCTGTAGCCGCCAAAGCCGGCGGTTCGATGCTGAATAGCGCCGTTTCGCTAGGCCGGTGCGGACTGCAGGTGGAAATGCTCACCGAACTCGGGGATGACACGATAGGGGAGATGGTGAAAGGGTTTTTGGAAGATAATGGGGTCGGCACTTTGTTTCTTAAGCTGGCAGAAGGCTTCAAAACACCCGTTTCCCTCGCTTTCCTCGATGAGAAAGGCAACGCGCAGTACTCATTCTATAAGCAATATCCCGGAAGCAGAGCGTTGTTACCGTTGGCCGTTAGCCATTGGCCGCTGGCCGTTGAGGGAGATGTTGTTTTGTTCGGTTCGTTTTATTCGCTGGATGCTGCAATTCGGGGGGAAATAGTTACGTTCGTTAAGAAGGCGAAACGCAACGGCGCTATCATTATCTATGATCCAAACATCCGCAAAAATCATCTGCAGGAGATCAAGAAATTGTTGCCGTTGGTAGAAGAGAATATCGCCCTGGCGGATATTGTCCGGGGATCGGATGAGGACTTTGAGAACCTGTTCGGACTGGACGACGGGGAAGCTGTATTTTCACGGGTGAAATCGCTGGGATGCGGGTATTTGATACGCACCTGTGGCAGCAAAGGATCTGAACTTTTTACCGGTGATCTTCGGCTGCACGTCCCGGCCCCTGAGATAGATGTGGTGAGTAGCATTGGTGCAGGCGACAGCTTCAACGCGGGCATGATCTGTGGCCTGGTAAAGTCGGGAATCAACTCCAAGACGCTGGTAAAGACAACGGAAGCACAATGGGCTGCCATACTGCAAACCGGAGTTGATTTCGCATCAGCGGTCTGCACAAGCTATGATAATTACATCCCGGCGGGTTTCATCTATAAATAAACCGGATGAAAGGGAAATTAAAGACAATATCAAACTTTTTGAATTCTATCGCTGAGGGGATAAAATCTTTATGGAGCAACTCCCGTTTTAGCATCCTTTTTCTCATTATCCCTTTGATTTACCTGCTGAATGCCTCTTCGGTCCATTACATGATGGGAGCTTTCTTCCTGGGCAGTGTCGATCCGGAATATTTCTATCTGTATAACGGGACGATCATCGGGAGCGGCACCCTTAGCGTTCAATATACCGCCCATCCCGGTACTCCATTGATGTTCCTGGTGGCTATCTCCAACCGTATCCTGCAACTGGTCCAACCAGGCGAATACATGAAAGATGTAGTCGATGACCCGGAAAAATACATCCATGCCGCTAATTTGTTCCTGAATGTGCTCGCCGGGATCGTCATTTTCCTTTCCGGCTATTTCACGCGCAGGTTTTCCGGTTCCGTCGCCGCCGCACTGCTTTTTCAGATGACCGTCCTTTCCAGCGCTTCTCTGATGCACATCTCCGGCCGGCTTATTCCTGAAACCATGATGCTGATCCCGGCGCTGTTGATGAGTTTAATCGTCGTAAAATATGTTCATGATGAAAGGACCGACCATAAGAATATCCGGTATATCATACTGTTCTCCCTGGTGGCCGGCTTTGGGATGGCCTGCAAACTTTCTTTCCTCCCTGCAGCCCTGTTGCCGGTATTCCTGCTGAAAACGACATGGACGGGCAGGATAAGGTATGTGCTTTACCTGGCGCTCTTTTTCGCAGTTTTCGCATACCCTGTTATCTTTAACCTGAGGAATTTCTGGGAGTGGGTAGCCGGAATTTTTACCCACAGCGGGAAATACGGAGGAGGACAGCAACAGGTCATCGACCTGGCATCAGTACCGGCCAATATCAGGCTGCTTTTCGAAAATGACCGGGTGTTCTTTGCCATCGTATTTGTTTCTGCCCTCATCGCCATTATATATTTTCTCCTGCCTGACAGGCGGGGACCTAACCCCGGCCGAAAAATCGGCAGGGCCATCCTTTCATTGAATCTATCCATCCTTATCGCCGTTGCATTTACCCTGAAACATTTCGAGGTTTACTATTTCATTCCCTACTATTCTTTCAAATATGTGCTTATACTACTGGTCGTGCTGCTGATATTGCAGCTTCCCGCTGTTTCCCGCATGAAAACATACAGGTACCTGGCCTGGGCACTGGCATTCGCGGCAGTCATCCTGATCACTTATTCGCAGGCATTGAAAATGCAAGGAACACAGGCTTATTATACGATGAAAAAAATATCCAGGGAAACCGAGTACAAAAAGGTAAGTTCACTCATGGACGATAGCAGCCCGCTTATCATTTCAGGACGGTACTATGGCGCTCCTTTTATTGAATTTGCCCATTACAACGGATTCCAGATGAGCATGCACCGTAAAGGCTTTTTTACGTCTTACCTCAAAGAAAAATTCCCTAAAAGCTATCTTTTTGTCGACTGGTCAGATCGTTTTTATTACTGGAATGACCTGGTCAATGCCGGACATGTGATGGAAAAGTCTTCCGGAACCATCTTTGTCTATACAGGGGAAATGAAAGAGGGAGACCTGGAGGTGATTGAAAGTCGCTTGTGGTCTCCGTCGGAGAAAGATCTGGTCCTGAAAGAAACGGTTTACCGGAATGAATCCACGGGAGAACAGCTGGTAAAATTCAGCCACAATTGAAACCGCTGTTCGAAATTTGCGGTCCTGTCCTGGGGATTATGAGTAATTTTGGCCAAAATGAGCCAGTTGTGAAAGATATGTCAACCATTTTTTTCAAATCCGCCCTCTCAATCCTTCTGTTGTTTCTCAGCCTTTGCATGCAGGGTCAGAGTGAATATCCTGCCGGTTATTTCGTGCCCCCGCTGGATGGCCGGTTATTGCTTTCGGGCACCTTTGGCGAGATCAGGGCGGGCCATTTTCATTCAGGGATCGATATCAAGACGGGAGGAGTGGAGGGAAAACCGATCTATGCTGTGGCCGACGGCCATGTGAGCCGGATAAAGGTATCGGCCACCGGGTTCGGTAAGGCACTCTATATTGACCATCCCAACGGCTACACTTCTGTTTATGCCCACCTGAGCCGGTATAACCATGCGATCGGCGGGTATGTCTTTCGGGAACACTACCGGAAGGAAAGCTTTGAGATCGAGCTGTTTCCCGCACCGGGGGAATACCCGGTCAAAAAGGGGGAGGTCGTAGGCTATTCGGGCAATTCGGGGACTTCCGGCGGACCGCACCTGCACTTCGAGCTGCGCAATACCGCCACGCAGAAGCCCATCAATCCGTTGTTGTTCGGCTATGCGGTGAAAGATTTCTACCGCCCGCGCATCACCTCCGTCAAGATCTATCCTGAAGATGAAAACGCCACGGTGAACGGGAAGAACAAGCCCCTCCGCATCCTGGTGGAAGGCTGGGGTGAAGAGCACCGGCTGGCAAAAGGACAAAACGTGATCCTGAGCGGTAGCATCTCCTTCGCCGTCCAGACCTACGACCTTCTGAACGACGCCGACAACAAAAACGGTCCCTATTCCATCACCCTTTTCATCGACGGGGAAGAGGTTTTTCATATCGAAAAGATAAGCTTCGCCTTCGATCAGACACGCTATGTGAACAGCTATCTCGATTATGAGGAGTATGTCCGAAGCAATGCCCGGATGCAGCGGACCCGCATTGATCCCGGCAACCGGCTGGGCGACCTGTATGGCAGGGTTGAAAACAAAGGCATCTATTGTTTTAACGATACGCTGATGCATGACATTCGCTATGAAGTCAGGGACATGGCGGGGAATGTGGGGGCGCTGGTGTTTCAAGTGAGATCAGAAGTCAGAAGTCAGAAGTTAGAAGACAGAAGTCAGAAGACAGAAGATGAAAGCGGACTTTCAATATTCAAATACGATGAGGCGAATGTTTTCAAGAATGATTTGGTGAGGGTTAGTGCGAAGGCCGGGGCTTTTTACGATTCTTTCGAATTCCGGTATGATTCGTCGCGGAGTGTGGCCGGAACCTATGGGCTGGTGCATCATATCCATGACAAACATACGCCGGTGCATGAATTCATCGCCCTGGCTATAAGGGCGGATGGCTTGCCGGAGAGATACCGCGACAAGACGCTGGTGGTGAAGATCAGGGATGATGGTAAGAGTTTTACATCAGCGGGGGGACAGTGGAATGGAGACGGATTTGTCGGGACGAGGATCAGGGAGTTCGGGAATTACAGCGTGGCGGTGGATACAGTCCCGCCGAAGATTACGCCGCTGAGGCCGGAATCGTTTAAGAACCTCTCAGCGGCCAGGCAGGTTCGCTTCCGGATCAGCGACGAGATCAGCGGGATCAAAAGCTACCGGGGTACGCTGAACGGGAAATGGATCCTGATGGAATACGATGCAAAGAACAACCTGCTGGTCTATGCTTTCGATGAGAATTTTCTGAAAGGGAGTAACGCTTTCGCCCTGGAGGTCATCGATATGAAAGACAACAAGGCCACTTACCAGGCGGAACTGGTGAAATGACTAACCGCAACTTCATGAATTTTTTGTACATTCGTAGCATTCATTTTAAAATCAATGATCCAGGAGAACACAGAACCCAGGCGCAGGGATATCGTCCTTGACAAGCTGACAGAAAGGGCCAAGGAATTAAAGTGCATCTATAAAGTGATCGAGATCCTCCGGGATGAGGATGCTGAGCTAAACCATGTATTCAGGGCTATCCTGGATGTGATCCCGCCGGGGTGGCAGCATCCGACGATATGTGAAGCACGAATAATTCTCGAGGGGAAGAAATATGCCTCGGTCGATTTCCGGGAGACCGAATGGATGTTGCGTTCGGAGATTGTCATCGACAACCACGTTTCGGGAGAAGTACAGGTGGTTTATTTGCAGAAGGTGTTCGAAAACGACCAGCCTTTTCTGCCGGAGGAACAAAGGCTGCTGAACGCCATCGCCGATCACCTGAGCCGTTATATTTTCCAGCGGCGCCTGAAGAAAACTATGGAAATTCAGCAGGCCGTCGAAAGCGGTGCCGAACCGGCGAGCGATAATTCACTGTTTGATTTTGAATCGGACGAGCACTGGAAATGGCGTATGCAGATCGCTGAAAAGATCGCCTGCCGTCTTGATTTTGAACGTTTTGACATTCAGGCCATCTATGTTATCGGTAGCACTAAAACTGCCAGCGCAGGTCCTGGCAGCGATATCGACCTTTTGATCCATTTCAGGGGCGACGACCGACAGGAGGAGCTGCTCAAGGCCTGGCTGGAGGGCTGGGGGCTTGGGCTGGCGGAGCTGAACTATCAGAAAACGGGCTATCGGACCACGGGAAGCCTGGTGGATTATCATCTGGTAACCGATAAGGATATTAAAAATAAAACCAGTTATGCCGTCATGATCGGGGCCAGCGATAATTCGGCGCGGCTGCTACGGTGCAGGAAAGAATGAGATGGCCAGCTGTTTCTTCATATCAGACCTGCACGGCCGTCCCGACCGCTACGAGAAATTGTTCCGCCTGATCCGTGAGCACAGGCCGGAGATCGTCCTTTTCGGGGGCGACCTGCTGCCGCACGGGCATTACCGCCAGTTGGAGAACGATTTCACAGAAGATTTTTTATTCCGGCATCTTTCGGTACTGCAGGCAGAGCTGGGCGCTGCCTACCCGAAGGTCTATATCATCCTTGGCAACGACGACCCGCGGACAGAGGAACGCGCCCTGCTGGATCTCAGTGAAACAGGAGTGTGGGACTATCTTCATAACCGGAAGGATGATTTCAGGGGATTTACGTTTTACGGCTATGCCAATGTACCGCCGACGCCTTTCCGCTTCAAGGACTGGGAGCGGTACGATGTGTCGCGCTATGTGGATCCGGGTTGCTTTCCGCCAGAGGAAGGCTTCCGGACAATGGAGCCGGATACCGACCTGGCTTATGCTACCATCATGGATGAGCTGAAATTTCTGACAGGAGAGGCTCCGATGGACAATGTCATCTTTTTGTTTCATTCCCCGCCATATCAGACACTGCTTGACCGGGCCGCACTGGACGGAAAGATGATCGATCATGTTCCGATGGACTTGCATGTGGGCAGCATCGCCATTATGCGCTTTATCGAGGAACGGCAGCCGTGGATCACGCTTCACGGCCATATCCACGAGTCGTCGCGCATTACCGGGCAGTGGCGGCAGCAGTTCGGCCGCACACACGCTTTTTCTGCCGCCTGGGACGGCCCGGAACTGGCCGTGGTCGTTTTCGATACCGACCGCCCCGCAGATGCCGAACGGTGGCTGATCTGATCTCCTTTTTTCTATCTTTGTCAAATGGAAGAAACAATCCTGATCCTCGATTTCGGATCGCAATATACCCAGCTGATCGCCCGCCGGGTGCGGGAACTGAACGTTTATTGCGAGATATACCCCTATAATAAAATGCCTGGGATCAATGCCTCTGTAAAGGGGGTGATCCTTTCAGGAAGCCCTGCCTCGGTGCATGATCCGGATGCGCCGGTGACTGACCTGTCGCCGTTGCGCCGGAAGGTGCCGCTGCTGGGCGTCTGTTATGGCGCACAGTTGATGGCGCTGGACGATGGAGGAGAGGTGGCACCCTCGCATCACCGCGAATACGGCCGGGCAAACCTGTCGTTTATCGATACAGCAAACGTCCTGATGCACGGCATGACTCCCGGCAACCAGGTGTGGATGTCGCATGGCGATACTATCCTGCACACCCCTGACAATTACAAGGTTATCGCCAGGACGCACGATGTGGCAGTGGCCGGTTACGAGATCGGAGGAGAACCGAGTTATGGGCTGCAATTCCATCCCGAGGTATACCATTCTCTTGAGGGGATGAAGTTGTTGAAAAATTTTGTGGTGGATATTTGCGGTTGCAAGCAGTCGTGGACCCCTGCCTCTTTTATCGAATCGACAGTGCATGAGCTGCAGGAGATGCTCGGGAACGATAAGGTGGTGCTGGGGCTTTCGGGCGGGGTTGATTCGTCGGTGGCTGCTGTGCTGCTCGATCGCGCTATCGGGAAAAACCTGCATTGCATCTTTGTCGATAATGGCCTGCTCCGCAAGAATGAGTTTGAAACGGTACTCCATTCCTACCAGGACATGGGTCTGAACGTGACGGGGGTGGATGCCAGCACGAGATTTTATACCGCCCTGAAGGGGATCAGTGATCCGGAGATGAAAAGAAAGGCGATCGGGCGCACCTTTATCGAGGTTTTTGACGAAGAAGCGCACCGTATACAAGATGTGAAATGGCTGGCCCAGGGAACGATCTATCCCGACCGGATTGAGTCGGCTTCGGTAAAAGGGCCTTCAGCCACTATTAAATCGCATCACAACGTGGGCGGGCTGCCCGATTTTATGAAACTGAAAGTGGTCGAACCGTTGCATTCGCTGTTCAAGGACGAGGTGCGGAACATCGGTGCGGTCCTGGGTATGAAAAATGAACTGTTGCAGCGCCACCCATTCCCCGGTCCGGGGCTGGGCGTCAGAATACTGGGAGAGGTGACCGAAGAACGGGTCAGGATACTGCAGGATGTGGACGATATCTTCATCAGCGGGCTCAAAAATCACGGCTTGTACGACCAGGTATGGCAGGCGCTGGCCGTTTTGCTGCCGGTACAGTCGGTGGGGGTGATGGGCGACGAAAGGACCTATGAAAACGCAGTTGTGTTGAGGGCCGTGGGTTCTACCGATGGCATGACAGCTGACTGGTCGCAGTTGCCATACGACTTCCTGGCCCGCATTTCCAGCGAGATTATCAACAAAGTGAAAGGTATCAACCGGGTGGTGTACGACATCAGTTCAAAACCCCCCGCCACAATTGAATGGGAATAATTCCGTTTGATAATACAGGATTACCAGACCATGCGAATATTATTGATCATACTGAAAAGCCGGTTACTGAGTTTAACCATCGTTTTTTTCGTTTTATTGACCCTGAGCGGGTATGGACAGGAGGAGCCCCGGATCCATGTGGTCAAACCACTCGACAATTATTACAGCCTTTCGCTGAAGTACGACCTGACCATTGAAGAATTAAAGAAAGCGAACCCGGGTATCCGGACACCCATGCCCGGGGATACACTGGTCATACCGGTGAAGGGGATTTTGGAACCGGTGGCCATGAAGATCGATTGCGAGAGGCTTCGGGTGAGGAAGCCTGCGACTTACCGGGTGGCGTTGATGATGCCGCTGTATCTGGAGCAGGTTGCCGGTGCCGACTGGGCTGAAAACCTGGATCCTATGAATATCAACGAGTTTGCCCCATTCCGCTTTATCCAGTTTTTTCACGGTTTCATACTGGCGGCTGACTCCCTCCGGAAAAGGGGGGTGGACATGGAGATCCATGTGTTTGACGTAGACCACCAGGTTTACAAGGCATCGAAAGCATTGAATGACCCGATGATGAAACGGGTCGACCTTATCGTGGGACCTTTCCACCAGGGCAGCTTCTCTGTGGTTGCCGATTTTGCACGGAAACACAAGATCCCGCTGGTGAACCCTGTTACCACCCGGTCGGAAGTGGTCGATGATAATCCTTACGTTTTCAAGCTTATCCCATCACACGAATCGCAGCTGGAAACAGTGGCAAAGCTGATCCGTCGTGATTTTGCAGATCATAAGATCATTATATATACGGCTAATAAATACCAGGGTGTTGAAGAGGTCCGCCGTCTGAAGGATTCAATTGAAAGGAAAGCAGGCTACCTGAGATACCCGGTGACGGTGACTGATTACATGACCGACAGCATCAGCGGGTTTCTGAACCATGCGGTAACAGAATCCCCGAACCTCGTGATCGTTTACGCTGAAAACGAAACCCTTCCTGCGGCTTTGCTGAGCAAGCTGAGCGCCCAGCGTAATGATTATACGATCACCATCATTGGCCTTCCAAATTGGGAAAAGTTTAATAATTTGGAAACCAAATATATGCTGGATCTGGATGCCCACGTCCTGATGCCTGCCTACGTTGATCACGAAGATGATAATGTGAAGGCCTTCCTCCGGGAATACCGCAACCGTTACCTGGATGAACCAATGGGCTATGCCTATGCCGGTTTCGATGCCGGTTACTTTTTCTTACAGGCTTTGCACCTGTACGGTGATAAATTTATGCGATGCCTCGAATATATTGATATTCCCCTCTTGCAGAATCAATTCGATTTTGAGCATACCCGCGATGGATCCGGTTATGAAAACATACATTGGAAAATTCTGAGATATGCCAATTACGAACTCTATGACAGGTCGATTCAGAAATATTGAAGGATTAAAAGCATCTGCTTTCTTTTTTTTGTTACTGATGGTGGTGTCCATCATCATATTGGTGTCCTGTCGCAGGACGGAAAAATCCTATTATCCGGATGGCCAGATCCGGTATTCAATGCCAAAGAACGCACGGGGGCAGCTTGACGGGCAGGCACAGTTCTGGTTTCCGAACGGGAAAATGGAGATGACTGCCGAATATAAGGATGGCATTTTGCACGGCCGGCTGGTTCGTTTTCAGATGAATGGCAATCCACAGTCGGAAGACCATTACGAATTTGGTAGACTGAACGGGGTCAGCCGGGAGTTTTACCTGAACGGCGCTGTCAGGACGGAGGTGACCTACCGGAACGATACATTGCATGGGCAGAGCCGGCAATATGCCGATGCGGGGCAGGTGGTCATCGAGGGACAATATGAGAATGGATATTTCGAAGGTTACTGGCTATACCGCGACAGATATGGCCATGTGATCGGCGATGCGAACTTTGTGCGGGGAACGGGTGTTAAAAGGGCCTGGAACCATGAAGGGAAGATTGTCGGGATTGCGGAATATATGGACAACCTGCGCCATGGCAAGGAGGTCTGGTATGATAATGAAGGCAACATTGACAGGATCGTTTATTATGATTTTGGCGACCCGGTGAATTATCCGGTAGAAAATCCCGGATTGTAGTCTTCATTTATTATTTCAACATCACTCATAAGATTATCAGTTAAAAGCTCCATTTCAGCCGCATGAAGAAAAGCGAGCCGTAATCGCCATACGCGGTTTGGTTTGCTCCCCAGAATATCTGGGCTGTGAATAGCAGGGACAGGTTTGTGGTCAGGGAGAGATCGATGGAAGGGCCGGCGAAGCCCGATTTGTCGTTGGGATTGAAAATGCTGGCTAAGCTGAGGTTGATCAGCGGAGTAATAGGGTAGGAGGCCTGGGCGAAGAGGGAATGGCGTGCCCTTGTTAAATTCTTTGCCGAGATATCCACTGCCAGCATGAATGCGGTGCCCCAGCCGGCCGGACCGGTGGTGCCGGCGCTGTTGTAAAGATATCCGCCCTGCAGGTACAGGCTGTTGTTGAAGGTGTAATTCAGTTCTGCCGAGGCCACCACGGCGCCGGTTGTGTCGAAAAGCTGCTTCCGGTTGACAAAGTAGGAGGCCTCCCCGCTGAACCCCGCCCCTTTGATATGGCCGGCCCATCCCATCCCCGCCACGGCATCCTCGCGCATGACCCCGCCCAGGAACTGGAAATCATACCCCCACCTGTTGAACCGATACATCAGCGCACTGGTGACCTTGTAAACGGAGTCGATGGCGTAAAGGTGCCGGTCGATCTTGAACCCGAATTGCAGGGAGGAAGTATAGCCGGTATAGTATTGCAACAGCAAAGCATCGCATCCGGGCCGCTCGACATAGTCAAAGTCAAAATAATTGTAAGCATTGAAAATATCGTTAGGTGTCCAGATCAGGTTTATTCCCCAGTTGATGCGCTGCCTTCCCACCGTGGCCTCGAAGTTGCCCGTTCTGAATTTGACATTCACCCGGTCGATGCTGGAATAGAAAAAGATCGATGAATCATTGATCCACAAGCGTGTCAGGTCGATCAACCCGTCATCCATCGTGGAGAAATCGGCCAGGTAGGGGTGGTAGTCAAACACCATCTGTCCTAAGTTGGCGTTGTTCCTGACCCCTGCGTGAAAGGAAAATTTGTTACCGGGATGCCATCTGAAGTCGAGCCGGTTGCTCAGCGCTGTCATCGTTTGCCATTGCGGCACATCGGGGGGCACCCACACCTGCTGCATGGTCTGCAAATGCCCGTAGAGCCGCCAGTTCCTGTCGGTGGGCTGGGAAAGGATAGTGCTTTGCAGAAGTAAGGCGGGGAGGATCAGGAGTAGTATTTTTAGATACTTGTTCATGCGGTTGTCATACGGTGGTCATACGGTGGTCATACGGTGGTCATACAGTTGTTATTAACTCAGAACTCAGAATTCAGAACTCAGAACTCAAAACTCAAAACTCAAAACTCGTCCTTTGCAACCACTCCATCCTCAATTGTAATGATCCTTCTGGCGCGGTCCATCACACGCTGGTCGTGGCTGGAGAAGATGAATGTGGTTTTGTATTTTTCATTCATTTTCAGCATGATATCGAGCAGTTCGGCGGTTGATTTGCTGTCGAGGTTGGCCGTCGGTTCATCGGCCAGGATAAAACGGGGCTTTGAGGCCAGGGCGCGCGCCACCGACACCCGCTGCTGTTGTCCGCCCGACATATCGCCCGGGCGGTTGTCGATCTTATCCGACAGCCCTACCGATTCGAGCAGTTCGATGGCCCGTGCCGCCCTTTCTTTTTTCGGAACGCCTTGCAATTGCATGATAAATTCCACGTTCTCCCGTGCCGTGAGCACCGGGATGAGGTTGTACGACTGGAAGACAAACCCGATGTGATGCAGCCGGAAGTCGATCAGTTTGCCCGATGGCAGCGTGGTGACGTTCACCCCGTTGATGTGCACTTCCCCCTCCGTCGGGTTATCCAGTCCGCCGATCATGTTCAGCAGCGTCGTCTTGCCTGAGCCCGACGGTCCGACAATGGCCGTGAATTCGCCTTCTTCAAAAGTGACTGATACGCCGTTCAGCGCATGCACCGGCACTTTGGTTTCCGAATAGATCTTTCGTAGATCCTTTGTTACTATAATTCCCATAACAATATAGTTTCGAGTTTCGAGTTTCGAGTTTCGAGTTCCGGGTTCCTGATTTATGTTATATAAACAATTCAAAATTCAACATTCAAAATTCAACATTTCCTACGCTTCGTGGCGGATTGCTTCCGCCGGGTTCAGCTTGAGCGCTTTCCTGGCCGGGAAAACGGAAGCGAACATGGCTGTGATCATGACCAGGACAGCCAGCCAGAAATAAAAACTGGCATAGATGGTCGGGTAAATCAGCGCACTATAGCCCAGCGATTCAAACCCGTCGGCCCATGCGGCGAAATTGATGCCGTTCCGGGAGGTGAGGGTGATCGTCAGATAGCTCATGGCTACACCGACAAGTGCTCCCACTCCCGACAGGAAAATGGTTTCCAGCATGATCATTATAAAGACTTTCTTTTTGTTCATGCCCACGGCCATTAGCATGCCCAGCTCGCGGGTCCGTTCCAGGATGCTCATCAGCATGGTGTTCACAATACCGAATGCCATAGCTGCCAGGATGATGACCAGCAGGAAATAGGAGAACTGGTCCATCATGCCGGATAGCATATTCAGCGTGGGTTCGATGACATACCAGGGCAATATGCTGAGCCCGGGATATATTTCCTCCAGCATAGCGACCGTTTTATCTGTGTCTTCCGTCCGTTGCAATAACAAGGCAATCTCAGTGGACAAGGCAGGATCGAACCCGGTCAGCTCCGCCAGGTCGCTGCGTCTGACAAAGACGTTGGGCTCATCAAAAAGGGCATTGGCTGTTTTGTAAATACCTGCCACCCGGAAAAGACCGTAGATCAGCTCTCCGTCGGTGTTCTGAATGGTGATGACGATACGGGAACCCGTTTTGGCTTTCAGGTTGCCTGCCAGCTTACGGCTGATAAGGATCTGGGGGCTCCTGGATTCTCCTTCAAAATAGGTGCCATCGATTACCGAACCGGCAATACCGGTCACCAGTTTTTCCGTTTCCGGATCTATCCCGTTGATGATCACCCCGGCGCCGTTGCTGGCCGTGCTGGCCATAGCCATCGTTTTGATCCGGCTGCTGACCCCTTTGATCCCTGGAATAGCCTGCGCTACATTGCTGATTTCCGAAGCGTCCTGCATGGCATGTTGCAGCACATTATCCTGCAGGAATTCGGGCTTGTGGATCTGGATATGGGATGTTTCATTGTGGATCGAATCGGCGATCTTTTGCTCCACGACACCATTGGAAAGCGCTATCATGAAGAGCGTTCCGAAAATTCCCAGCGCGGCCGCCAGCATCACCACCATGCTCCTGAGCCTGTGCCGCCATATGTTCCGCCATGCAATTGCTGTTATCATACCGAACTAATTCAAAATTCAACATTCAAAATTCAACATTTCTATTTTCCCTTAATAGCATTCACAACTTTCAGCCTGGATATGACCAGGAAGGGATATATTGACGCCAGGAGGGTCATGATCAGTACCACGATCCCCTGGTTGATGAAAAATCCCGGTTCGAATGCGAACGGCAGGACCGGTTCCATGTTGAATTCCAGCACAGCCTCAGCATATTCGCCACCGAGCTGGATGGGATTATGATAAAAATACCAGATAAACGGCATGCTCAGCAAAATCCCTGCCAGCACCCCCAGGATCCCGATCACCATCGATTCGATCAGGATGATCAGTGAGAGTTTGTGTCTTTTCATGCCTACCGCCACCATAATGCCGAACTCCTTGCGGCGTTCCATGGTCATCATCAGGATGGTCCCCAGTATGCCGAAACCGACGACAAGATAAAGAATGCCGAGCATGAACAACCCGCTGATGTTGTCCCCCTCAA
>JAWOHY010000042.1:0-8008 GCA_046484945.1 Bacteroidales bacterium | reverse complement strand
GGTTCCAGTGGTGCCTGGGACAACCGACCCGATCCAGGATGAGGCAAAGGCGATCGGAGTGATCCGGGATATCGGCCTGCCGGTGATGATCAAAGCCTCAGCCGGCGGCGGCGGCAAAGGAATGCGGCTGGTGAAAGAAGAAAGCCAGATCGTGAACGCGATCCGTAGCGCCCGTTCAGAAGCCAGGTCTTCTTTTGGCGACGATTCGGTCTACATCGAAAAATATATCGAATCACCCCACCATATCGAATTCCAGGTCCTGGCCGATAATTTCGGCAATACCATCCACCTGTTCGAACGGGAATGCTCCGTCCAGCGCCGCCATCAGAAGGTGGTCGAAGAGACCCCTTCCCCGCTGCTGACACCCGAAGTACGTGAAGAGATGGGCAGATTTGCCGTGGCCGCCGCCAAAGCGGTCAATTACTCCGGCGCCGGGACCATCGAATTCATCGTGGATGAGGACCTGAACTACTATTTCCTCGAGATGAACACCCGCCTCCAGGTTGAACATCCCATCACCGAAAGGGTGGTCGGCATCGACCTGGTCAAGCAGCAGATCAATATTGCCAATAACGAAGAGCTGAACATACAGCAGGAGGAACTCACGCAAAACGGGCATGCCATTGAGTGCCGTATCTATGCCGAGGACCCCGACCGGAATTTTATGCCCAGCCCGGGCGTTATCAAACATATTTCGGAACCGCACGGCCTGGGGGTGCGCTGCGACGGTTATGTTTACGAAGGGTATGAGATACCGCTGTATTACGACCCCCTCATTTCCAAGCTGATTTGCTGGGGAAAAACGCGCAGGGAGGCCATCGACCGGATGAAGCGCGCCCTGTATGAATACAAGATCACCGGAGTCAAAACTTCTATCCGGCTGCTGGTCCGGATCATGGATGCCCCGGATTTCAGAGAGGGAAAATACAATACCCATTTCATCGAAAAAAATCATGATTATCTCTTCACCCCGCCCAAAATCAACCCGCGGGTGGAAGATGTCGCCATCATGACCGTCTTTTATGATTTTATGGTGAAGCTGGAAGGCTTTCAGACAAAAACCATGGCCAAAAACGGCCGCAGCAACTGGAAGGAATGCGGCAGAAGGAAGAATTTGCTAATGTAAAGGAGAAGTCAGAAGACAAGAACCAAGAACCAAGAACCAAGAACCAGGAACCAAGAATCAAGAACCAAGAACCAGGAACCAAGAACCAATGCGCTCATTAGAAATACAAGTCGGTAACCGCATCGCCCGGGTTGAACTGATCGGCCGCCAGGGAAGCGAACTCAAGATAAAGGTAGACGACAGGGTTTATGATGCCGATATACTCATGGTGGAAAGGGGGGTTTATTCCATCCTGCTCGATGGGATGTCGTACAATGTCGAGCTGATCGCCACCAACGGCCCGAAAAATTATCATGTAAATACCCTTTTTCATTCATTTGACGTCGAGGTCGTTGATGCAGAGACCAAGTACCTGAAAAGCCGGAAGAAAATCGATGACCTGGAAGAGAACATCATCTCATCTCCGATGCCCGGAAAAGTGGTAAAGATCATGGTGAAACCGGGCGATCAGGTAAAAGCTGGCGACACGGTCGTGGTCGTCTCTGCCATGAAAATGGAGAGTGAATACAAGGTCAAGAGCGACCGCCTCATCAAAGAGATCAAAGTGAAGGAGGGGGATACCGTCAGTGCCAACCAACCATTGATTATCATCGAATAAATCTTTTCACCAAAACCATTGTTATGCCATCACTGGAAGAAAAATTCAGAATATTTGAAGAAAAGGATAAGCTGGCCGAGCTGGGCGGCGGCATTGAGCGTATCGAGAAACAGCACAAAGCCGGTCGCCTGACCGCACGGGAAAGGGTGGAACTGCTGCTCGATCCCGGGACTTTTGTCGAAAAGGACAAATTCATGACCCATCGTTCCAAAGATTTCGACATGGACAAGAACAAGATCCCGGGTGACGGGGTTGTGACGGGTTATGGCAAGATCGACGGCAGGCTGGTGTATGTCTTTGCCCAGGATTTTACGGTATTCGGAGGGACCCTGAGCCGGGCCAATGCCGATAAGATCGTGAAGATCATGGACCTGGCCATGCGGATGGGGGCCCCGGTCATCGGCCTGAACGACTCGGGCGGCGCCCGCATCCAGGAAGGGGTGGAGAGCCTGGCCGGTTATGCCGATATTTTTTACCGCAACGTCATGGCTTCGGGTGTGATCCCGCAGATATCGGCCGTGCTGGGGCCATGCGCAGGAGGCGCGGTTTACTCCCCGGCCATGACCGATTACATTATCATGGCCAGGGATTCGTCTTATATGTTCGTGACCGGCCCCGAAGTGATCAAGGCTGTGACCCATGAAGAGGTGACCAAGGAAGACCTGGGAGGCGCCATGACCCATAATGCAAAAAGCGGTGTCGCCCACCTGGTGGCCGAAAATGACGAACAGGCCCTGATGATGATCAGGGAACTGATGGGTTATCTTCCATCAAATAACATGGAAGATCCTCCTGTCCGGCCCTCTACCGATGACATTCACCGGCAGGACGAGAGCCTGCAGACCATCGTTCCGGACGATCCCAATAAGCCTTATGATATCAAGGAGATCATCAACCGGGTGGTGGATAACCAGAATTTCTTCGAGATCCAGCCCCATTACGCCCTCAACATCGTGGTGGGATTTGCCCGTCTCGACGGCCGTTCCGTGGGGATCGTGGCCAATAACCCCGCCCACCTGGCCGGTGTGCTGGATATCAACTCCTCCATCAAAGGAGCGCGCTTTGTCCGCTTCTGCGACTCCTTCAATATCCCGATCATCACTTTTGTGGACGTGCCCGGCTTCCTCCCGGGTACAAACCAGGAGTTCGGCGGCATTATCAAGCATGGCGCTAAACTGCTCTATGCCTATTGCGAGGCCACCGTGCCCAAGATTACCGTTATCACACGGAAAGCCTACGGCGGCGCCTACGACGTTATGTCGAGCAAGCATATCGGCGCAGATGTCAACTTCGCCTATCCCACAGCCGAGATCGCCGTGATGGGACCCGAAGGGGCGGTGAATATCCTTTTCAAAAAAGATACTATTACCGAAGAAGAACGGAAAATCAAAGTGGAAGAGTACAAGGCTACTTTTGCCAGTCCTTACAAGGCGGCGGAACTGGGTTATATCGATGAGATCATCTACCCGAAGCAGACCCGCTTCAAACTGATACAGTCGCTCGAGATGACCGAAAATAAAAGTAAGTCGAATCCACCGCGGAAACACGGAAATATTCCGCTGTAGTTCAAAGTTCAAAGTTCAAAGTGCAAAGTTTAGTTTATAGTTGTTAGTTAATAGTTTGGTTAAGAAAACTACAAACTTTATCATTTTTAACTTAACTTTGAAACTTGCACTTTGAACTTTGAACTAAATTGTCTTGTTGTGGATTCTCAACGCCAACATAGGGTTGCCCGATTGCTTCAAAAAGAAATGAGCGATATCTTCGAGGTGGATATGCGCCGGCTGTTCCCCGGGGCAATGATCACCGTTACCAAGGTAAATGTTACAAAAGACCTCTCCATCGCACGCTTTTACCTGAGTATTTTTACGTTAAAAGATAAGAAGCCGCCGCTGGAGGAGATCAGGTTACATGGTCCGGAATTTCGCTACAAACTGGGCAACCGGATCGCAAAGCAGGTGAGGATCATCCCGCAACTCGAATTCTTTGAAGACGATTCGCTGGATTACATTGAGAATATTGAGAGATTGCTGTAAAGCTTTTCGACGCTGACAGGTTTATGAAACTACCGGAGCGTTGCCATCACCGGCCAGTGATCTGATATATACATACCTTCCTTCATGGCTTTTATAACCTGATAATCGGACAGCTCCCTGAAGCCTTTGGTAAAGATCATGTCTATTCTTCCCGGGTGGCTGTGATGTGCAAAGCCGTTGAAAGTCCCCTCGGCACAGGATTCAGCGAATTCAGAATGTGCACAAACATCCTTCAGACCTCCGTATTCATTTACAAGGATCTGATAAGGTTCATCTTCCGGCGTGCAATTAAAATCACCGGTCAGGATCACCTTCAGGTCATTTGCATGCTGTTGAATGAAATCCACGATCAGCCGGGCGCTTTCCTTCCTGGCTGTTTCACCCACGTGATCAAAATGGGTGTTCAGGAAGAATAAATCCTGCCCGGAGAGCAGATCCTGGAATTTTACCCAGGTGCATATTCTTGGCATGGCGGCATCCCAGCCGATACTGCCAGTATCATACGGCGTTTCAGTAAGCCACAAAGTACCCCAGTCAATCACTTTAAAACGATCCTGCTTATAAAAAACGGGAGAATATTCCCCGGCTGTCAGGCCATCGTCACGCCCTGCGCCCAGGTAAGCATACCCGGGCAGTTTTTCCTTAAGGTAAGCCGCCTGTTGCGCTAAAACTTCCTGCATGCCAATAATATCCGGTGTTATTTCTTGAAGAGTTTCTGTCACGAAAACCTTTCGTCTGTCCCATGCATTGATCCCATCGAATGGATTATCAAACCTGATATTAAAAGTCATAACCTTTATGGCATGCCTGTACAGTGAATCGGAATGTTCATGAACCATTGACAGGGAAACATTTTCCGTGAGATAGTCGTGGATTTGCCGGCGGTATTCCTCCGGTTTAAGGCCCATTTCGTTGAGCATGGTGATCCCTGATCGCTCACAGCGCAAAACAAACGTGTCGAGCCGGTGTAGCATCTCCTGTCTGACACGTAAGCCTTTGCCGGTATCCTCAAACCAGGAGAGTTGTTCATCAACCTGTTGAAGTGAAATGTCCAAAACGGCAAATTCCAGCGGAAGACGGGCAGCATGGACCCGGAGCAGGACATCCGGTTCGCCTGCCACCGCAACTTCTGCCTGGTCGAAAAGCCTTTCATATTCCCGGATCAGGTCGGGCCGGAGGTAACTGCCAATCCCATCAACCGGGTTGCCGAAGATCCATAGATTTCCCCCGGTTCTTTCCAGTTCGTCATGCATCAACCCGATGTATTGTTTAAGGAAAGGGGCAGCTGACCGGTAATACCCTGCCAGGAAATCATCCATAATTTTTTCCGCATCCTGGTAAGGGTTCCATAACAGCTTGGCAATCATATAAGAGCGTAGCTCTGAGAATTCGGACCATGCCGGGCCGCTTCCCTGCTGGAACATCATCCGGCAATTATTTTTAGCGAAAAATTCCAGGTTCGGCTGTAATACCCGAAGGTTTGGGAATGGACTGATGTAATTCCTGAATTGCACCACGTAATCCCAGATCAGAATATTGTTGGTCAGCTGTGTCCAGTCTTTGATATCTTTCACGAAGGAGGCGCTGGATGGATCGGAAGCGATGGGTCGGCTCCGGTTGCATTCGATGGAGCAAAGCATGATATTGACATTCGGCAGCGGTTTCACCTTTGATGGGGCACGCCGGGTGTATTGATAGGCAAGCGTGGAGATCACCTTTTCAGGGAACTCCGCCGCCACCCGGTTCACAAAATCGATCATGATCCCTGATTGCCCCCCCAGCCTGTCAGCCGCCTCCCGGCATCCCGTGCACTGGCAGGCCTGGTAATTATCGTTTTGGGATACAGACCAGAATTCAACTTTCGGTTTCTTCTCCATATTTTTTCGGAGATTTTCTATCAACACCTCATAAACCTCCGGCTGGGTCAGGCAGAGCTGTCCGTTCGGGACCCGCCTGCCGTTGATCTCGGCAAAATAGGTCGGGTTTGACCTGAAAAATTCCGCCGGGGGAACGAGTTTTCTGAAGGTATGAACACCGATGCCCCATTGACCCATCTGGTGGGTGTGAAGCTTATGCCATTCCCGGTATTCCCTGTCCTGCCTGCCGGGAAAATACATTTCCCGGTAAGTGAAAACCGGAACCTGTCGTTCTTTGATTTTTGGAAGGACCACCTGGTCCACCTGTGGGATGTAGTTGACACCAGGACTGTAAAACCGGCAACCCAGGTGGTCTTCCAGAAAAGAAAATACACCGTTCAGGGTCCCTTGTGGGGTCTCCCCTGCAATAAAAAGAGCCTTCTTCCTGGTCCTGATGATAAAACCGTCCTGACCCAATTCATCCTGGTTTATATTGATCTTGTGCTGTGCAAGCCGGTTGCTGTTTCCTATAACTATCTCATATTCATTCACTGGCTGATCATCAGCCATAACAGGCAGTTGAAAGCCGGTAATCCTGTTGAAATAGTCCTGGAGCAGACTGGCCGCTTTGACTTCAGGGGCCGATGAGGCAGATGGGATGACGATGGAATAAGCTGAGCTGGTACCGTCGAATAAGATGATTTGTGCATTGAGAGTAGAGATGCACAGGTAAATGCATGATAATAAATTTATTGTGAAAAATTTCCGCATCGTAAATAAGGATATCTCACAAGTGATCCCTGAAGAATTTCTCGATCTTCCGGTTGAGATGGACCCTGTCTTTTCCACCTACGCCATGGCCATGCCCGGGATAAACAAAGTAATCAGCCATGATCCCTTCTTCGATGAATTTTTTCATCAGGGCAAGGGAGTGCTGCCAGACCACCACCGGATCGGATGTTCCGTGAATGATCAGCAGTTTGCCTTTGAGTCTGGATGCGTGCGTCAAAAGGGAAGATTCGGCATAACCGTCCGGGTTTTCCTCCGGGGTATCCATGTATCTTTCGCCATACATGACCTCGTAGTATTTCCAGTCGGTCACCGGGCCGCCGCAAACACCTGCTTTGAAAACATCCGGTTCACTGAGCATCAGGTATATCGTCATAAATCCCCCGTAACTCCAGCCGTTCAGGCCAATGCGCCCCGTATCCACATAAGGCAGACTGCGAAGGTAATTAACACCGGTCATCTGGTCAATCGCTTCCACTTTGCCCAGGTTTCTGAAGATGGCTTGCTCAAAGTCCAGCCCGCGATTTGCAGAACCCCGGTTATCGAGCGTAAAAACAATATATCCCTGCTGGGCCATGTAATACAGGAACAGCCCTGCCCCCCCGAGCCAGGTGTTGTTGACCAGCTGGGCATGGGGCCCGCCATAAATATACACAATCACGGGATGTTTTTTCCTTGGGTTGAAATCGGGCGGATAGATCATCCTGGCATATAACGCTGTACTATCTTCTGCCGTTAGCGTAAAGATGCGGGTCCGGCATTTTTTATATTCCTTCAGCGGATCATCACTGCGGTGAATGATCTGCAATACCTTACCCCTGTTGTCAATGATCGCAAATTCACGACTGGTCAGCGTATCGCTGTATATATCAATAAAATATCTGCCTTCCGGATGGATGACAGGGCTGTGGGTACCGGTATTGAGAGATAGCGATTGTATTTCCCCGGTGGCTATCTGGACAGAGAAAATGTCTTCATTCAGCGGACTGTTCCTGGTCGACAGGAAATAGGCAATATTGTTCTCCGAATCGGCCCCGAGGTAACGGGTCACCACCCAGGGGCCTTCTGTCAGTTGCCGGATCAGATGTCCCCGGGCATTATATAGATACATGTGCTGAAATCCGTCCCGTTGACTGAACCAGATGAAATGACTGGAATCGGGATAAGGAAAATAAAGCGGAAACAAAGGTTCTACATATTTGTCATGCTTCTCTTCAAAGAGTGTGATGACCAGCTCACCGGTTTTTGCAGAATATTTATTCAGTTTGAGATGGTCTTGTCCCCGGTTAAGTATCCCGACATAAATGAATTGATCATCAGGGCTCCAGGTTATTGAAGTCAGGTATTGATCGGCCGGCCGGCCGGTGTTTAAGGTAATATAGGATGAATCTACCGGATGGAAAACCATCAGGGTCACCTCTTCGCTGGTCATGCCTGCCATCGGGTATTTAATGTTTTCCTCCGTGGCGATGCGGCTGTCGATATTTACCAGTGGGTAATCGGTCACCATTGTTTCGTCTTTCCGGTAATAAGCCAGGTATTCGCCGGAGGGGGACCAGAACGTGCCTTTTTTGATACCGAATTCACTCCGGTGGACCGACTG
>JAWOHY010000180.1:0-2786 GCA_046484945.1 Bacteroidales bacterium | reverse complement strand
ATTCCCGAAAGCGATATACAACCCGCTGACCCCATCCTTTCTATCCATCGCGAAGCCATAATCAACCGCAACGATGAAGTTTTCGTTCCAGCCGATCCGGAGCCCTGCGCCAACGGCAGGGTGCAGTTTATCATTGTTATAAGAGAAATCAAAGTACTCCGGCAGGTCATCCGCATCGATCAGGTCCCGGTCAAAATCGATCTGCTGCACCACCAATCCTGCATCGCCGAAAACATTCAGGCCGATATAGAAATCTGATTTCCTGATCCTGAAATTGACCAGCTTGCTCCGGAATTCAACATTGCCCCAGGCCACGCCATCCCCCACTACCCGGTTGCGCAGAACGCCGCGCAGGTTCTTCGCGCCCCCCAGCCCATCGGTCTTGGTGAAATAAGAGAAGGAACTCAGCATGTAGGGCTGGAAATAATAAGGTGTGTGACCTGCTATTGTACCCTGGTAACCCAGGCGATAGCCGAATACCAGCCGGTCTTTTACCAGGGTAAAATATTGCCGGTGAATGAGGATGAGCTTCAGGAAATTCCGGCCGTCATTGAAGAAGAAGCCCGGTGAATAAACCAGCAAAGCTTCATCCCACATACCTTTCATGGGAAATGGCTCGTTATCCCGGGAATCGAAAATGATGCCTGCCTTGATGAAATTGGCATTGCCGCCGCCTTTCTCATCACCGGGAATGACACCCCAGTCAACGTATTTATCATACAGCGTTATCGTATCCGGCAATTGCTTTTCTTCTTTTTTACCTTTATTCAAACGGTCAATATCCACCGTTCCGGTCTGGAAGTTCATGACCCCGATGCCCGCCAGCCACAACAGCTTTTCACCATATAAGGGGCCCTGGAAATCAGCCGTGAAGCGGAACATCTTTCGTTCATGGCGGTAAAACATCCGTGTGATATAATCTTCATCTTCGTCATCTTCCCATTCCGGCTGGTAAACGGCCTGGTAACCATTAAAACCGTAAAAATCCAAAGCTTTTTCCGTAAGGTAACTCAGGTCAGCCGTCAGGCGGATATTACCGGGTATCAGGTATTTGGAATCGTAAAAGATCTGGTTGACGCCGGAACCTTTCGTAAAGCGGGAAATTTCCAGCTTGACAGTATGCCGGTATGCTGGATAATCGCTCCAGTCGCCATAATCGTAGAAATTAGCTACCACACCATACTGGAAACCCATGTCGGCATCGTACGCCACGACCGGCAACCCGCTGAAATTGAACCTCTTTTTTGATACTTGCTTTACGGTATCCTCCTGCGCGAATGCAATGACATGCATCATGATCAGGAAAAAGACGACGATGACTGATGGATATTTCATGTTTCTGATGATAAATCTGTGATTTCTGTTGTGAAAGGTAAAAATAATTTTTAATCAGATTTGATTACTAAGCACAAATACTATTGATTATCCGGGGCAGGATCATCCTGCCAGAAAAAAAAGTTTTTTGAAGTGACAATTTGGGATATCTTCTTTTTATATTAGAAGTTAATTAATTATTTCTTGCATTTGTAATAGAAGCTTTTTATTTTTGTATGATCATTAACAATAATAAGGATGAAAGAGTTGCTTAAAACTGTCATTGCCGACCAACTCAATATGGTATGGAAAGAATCCTTTATCAAGAGAAGACTTCCGGAATCGCTGATAAAAGGAGAGAGCATAGTGGTAATTTCCGGGATACGCCGTTGCGGGAAATCGACTTTGCTTCATCAAATCAGGGCCATGTGGCATGAGCGGGACTATTACATGAATTTTGATGATGAACGTTTACTGAAATTTAATGTGGATGATTTCCAGATTCTTCACGAAATATTTATAGAATTGTTTGGCCGGCAGAAAACTTTCTGGTTTGACGAAATTCAGAACATTGCGGGATGGGAGCGCTTTGTCAGGCGTTTGCATGAGTACGGGCACAAGATATTCATTACCGGGTCGAATGCCACCATGCTCAGCAAGGAGCTGGGGACTCATCTTACCGGGCGATTTATACGATATGAACTCTTCCCCTTTTCATTTCCTGAGTTTCTTCAATTCAACGGCTTCAATCATGAAGGGAAAGCTGCTTATTCCACTGAAGGGAAAGCCGAGACCAGGCGCCTTTATAATGATTATTTTATTTCAGGGGGATTTCCTTATTATCTGAAATACAGGGACGACAACTACCTGAAATCACTTTATGAAAGCATTTTATACCGGGATGTGATGGCCAGGCATAATCTGACCAATGAAAGTGAACTGAAAGAATTGGTTTATTTACTGGCCAGCAACATTTCCAGGCCATTTTCCAATAACCGGCTGGCTGCTGCAGTGGGTCTGAAAAATGCAACTACTGTTAAAAACTATCTCGATTTTCTGGAGAACACATATCTGCTTTTCACGATAAACAAGTTTGATTTTTCAGACCGTAAGCAATTGCAGAATCCACGCAAAATTTATTTCATTGACAATGCGCTGATCCGGAAGCTGGGCTTTATTTTCTCAGAAGAAAAAGGCAGGTTCCTTGAGAACCTTGTATTTATAGAGTTAATGCGACGGGGCCATGAGGTTTATTATTTTAAGGGTAAAGGAGAATGTGATTTTTTGGTTCGGGATGGTATGCATATAACCGGAGCCATGCAGGTATGCCACACATTCGGAAATGAAGAAACGTTCGATCGGGAGATAAAAGGGCTTTTGGAGGCAATGGCGGCTCATAACCTGGATAATGGGTTAATACTGACTGATGATAAGGAAGAGGAACAGGTGCGCAATGGATATCGTATCAGTAT
>JAWOHY010000270.1:0-27403 GCA_046484945.1 Bacteroidales bacterium | reverse complement strand
AAATATACGGCGAGATGCACCGGTATATACCGGTTATCGCCAATTATGCCGGTTTTACGCGCATCGGGGAGAAGGTGGTGGAACACCAGAGCAGGAAATTCGGTGTGACCAAGTTCGGCATCGACCGGTTTCTGAAAGGCTACCTCGACCTGCTATCCATTACCTTCGTCTCAAAATTCGGCCGCCGCCCCATGCACCTGTTCGGCATGATCGGCACCCTGATGTTCTTCCTTGGATTTCTGGCAGCAGCATGGATTGGCGCGCAAAAGCTCTATTTCCTGCACCATGGGATCAGGACCATCCTGGTGGCCGACAGCCCCTATTTCTACCTGTCACTGACCCTGATGATCATCGGCAGCCAACTGTTCCTCGCCGGGTTCCTGGCGGAGATGATCTCCCGGACGTCCCCCGACAGGAACCGGTATCTTATTTCAAAAACATCGAATATTATAGACGAAGATGCGTCAGATCTTTGAAAAATATCATCATTAACCTAAATATAATAACATGAAAATTCACCTGGTATCCGGCGGTTGCGGCTTCGTGGGAAGAAATATGACCAGAAGGCTTTTGAAAACAACCAATGATAAGGTATTCATTATCGACGACCTCTCGATCGGGACTCATCCGTCAAATTGGATGGAGAATTTTACCTCCCGGAAATATAAAGACGTGGAGATCATCGGCAAGGATGAACGGCTTTATTTCTGGCAGGGCGATTTCCGCAATTTCCTGTTCAGGTTCCGGGAAAACCCTCGGTTTGTCCAGGACACTTACGGACTTGACTTCGAGCGGTTCTCCGATGTCTTTCATTTCGCAGCCATCGTCGGCGGCCGGTTGAAGATCGAAGGCGACCCGATGGCCGTGGCGCTGGACCTGTCGATCGACGCCGAGTTTTTCTACTGGGTATGCCGCCATAAGCCGGAAAGGGTGCTGTACCCGAGTTCCAGCGCCGCCTATCCCGTGAGCCTTCAGTCGGAAAGCCATGCCATAGCCCTGGGCGAAGGCGATATCGACTTCAAGGGAAACCTTGGCACACCTGACATGACCTACGGCTGGTCGAAACTGACCGGAGAGTTCCTGGCACAGATCGCTGCCAAACATTACGGCGTTTCTGTTGTCTGCATCCGTCCTTTCTCCGGTTACGGGGAAGACCAGGACCTGTCGTATCCCGTTCCGGCCATCGCCGCCAGGGCTGCCCGGCGTGAAAATCCTTTCGAGGTATGGGGAACAGGCAGGCAGGGCCGCGATTTCGTCCATATCGACGATATTATCGACCTGATATTCATTTTGATGGCCAATGTGAAAGACGGCTCCGGGTGGAATATCGGTTCCGGAAAACTCACCTCTTTCCTCGACCTGATTGAATTATTCTGTGATATTGCAGGTTACAAGGCAGATATTAAACCGCTCCTGGATAAGCCGGTGGGGGTCCATTCCCGTTATTGCAAGATGGACAGGGTAAAGGAAAGGTTTGGTTGGGAGCCGAAAATATCGCTCCGGGAAGGGATGACCAGGGTATACAATGCAGCAGTGGAACGGCTGAAGAAAGAGGGGAAACTTTGATGACCGCTAATGATGGATAAAATAGTTCTTTTTGGCCCCGGGCCGAAGTTCAAGGGAGGTATTGCCAATTACAACACCTCGCTGGCCAAAGCCTTTGACAAACTGCAGGTAGCGGAGATCTATATCGTTTCCTGGACGCAGCAGTACCCGGCCATTATTCCGCGCGATTTCATCGACCGCAGCAGCAAGGGCGATTTGCTGGAAGGGACGAATATCAAGGTGCATTATATCACCAATTATAATAATCCACTTAGCTGGCAGCGAACCGTACGGCTGATCCGCAAGATCGGCCCGAAAATGGTCATTTTCCAGTGGGCCATCGCCATCCAGGGGATTCCGCTCGGGTATATTGCCCGCCGTCTTTCTAAAATCAAAGGCCTGGAAGTCGTTTTCGACCTTCATTTTGTGATCCAGAAGGAGGGAAGCAAAATTGACAACACCCTTACCCGGAAGGGGATCAGGAATGCACACTCCTATGTGGTCCATGCTTTGAAGACCTACCTCGAGCTCAGGCAGTTGTTCCCCAGGAAGAGCTTCAGGCTGTGCGAACCCGGAAAAAAAGCTGAAGGGGAGGGGACGAGGGTGGTCAAACTTTTCCACCCGGTGTATGATATGTTCAGGCCCGATCCCGGGTTTGATATTGAAAAAGAGAAGAAAGCATTGAATCTCAGGAAGCACGTGTTCCTTTTCTTTGGTTTTATACGTAAATACAAAGGACTGCATGATGCTATCGAGGCTTTTGCGAAAGTGGCGGCTGTGCGGGATGACGTGTCGCTTTTGATCGTTGGAGAATCCTTCTGGCAGACGCTCGATTCGAAAAAGATTTCAACCCGGATGAAGAACGCCTTTTTTTCTGTCGCAAAATCTATTTTCCTGCGAAAACAGGATGATGAGCGGCATTACCGCCCGCTGGAACTGATCGATAAACTGGCCATTCGTGAATTTGTGACCGTGGTGAACGATTTTGTGCCAAATGAGGATGTCCACCGGTACTTCCAGGTGAGCGACGCGATTTTGCTGTTCTATCACACGGCAACTCCCAGCGGCGTCGAATCGATCGGGTATAATTTCAAGATGCCCGTGCTGGCTACCAGGGTGGGGCATTTTCCGGAAACGGTCCGGGATGGCTTCAACGGTTACCTGGCAGAGCCGGGCGATCATGACAGCATGGCACAGGCGATGATCCGGTCTATTGAGCAACCGATTCCAAGGCAGAACGTGGCTGAAACTTCCCGGGAGATGAGCTGGTATAATTACGCAACTGCAATACTGAACGAAAGATGATCATCCGCAGCAAGGCTCCGCTCAGGCTTGGCCTCGCCGGTGGCGGCACCGACGTGACCCCGTATTCGGATCTGTACGGAGGCGCTACCCTGAATGCCACGATCAGCATGTATGCCTATGCGACGATTATCCCGTCAGATAAAGGAAAGATCGTGATCCGATCGATCGACAAAGGGGAATACCTGGAAACCAAATCGATTGATAATCTGCCAATTGACGGTAGACTTGATTTGCTGAAAGGCATTTATAACCGGGTGGTACGGGATTATACCAAAACCAGCCTTTCATTTGAGCTGGCGACATTCGTGGATGCCCCTCCCGGCTCAGGATTGGGGACATCTTCCACGCTGGTGGTGGCTGTCCTCGGCGCTTTTGCCGAATGGCTGAAGATACCCCTGGGGGAATATGACCTGGCACGGCTGGCTTATGAGATCGAACGCATCGATCTGAATATGGCCGGGGGGAAGCAGGACCAGTATGCGGCCACTTTTGGCGGGGTCAATTTCATGGAGTTTTACAAAGATGACAAGGTGATCGTCAATCCATTGCGGATCAGAAGCATTTACCTGAATGAAATATCCCATAACCTGGTGCTTTATAATACGCGCACCAGCAGGGTCTCCTCCGCCATTATCGAGCGGCAGGCGAAACATATCCTTGAGAACAAGGCGAAATATATAGAAGCCACCCACAAGCTGAAAGAACAGGCTATCCGGATGAAGGAGGTGATCCTCAGGGGAGAGATCGACCAGATCGGCGAAGTGCTCGATTTTGGCTGGCAGCATAAGAAAATGATCGCCTCCGGAATCACCAACCCAACGATCGACCAGATCTACGAAACAGCGATCGCCGGCGGCGCTACGGGAGGAAAGATCTCCGGCGCCGGCGGCGGCGGGTTCATGTTCTTCTACTGTCCGAACAATACCCGCTACCGTGTAATCGATGCGTTACGCAAATTCGGCGGCACCAGCCACCGGTATGAGTTTACAACCGAAGGAATGAGGGCGTGGACGATATGAGTGGGTGTTGGGTGTTGGGTATTGGTTCTTGGTTCTTGGTTCCTGGTTCCTGGTTCTTGGTTCTTATTAATTCAAAATTCAAAATTCAAAATTCAAAATTATTTTATGTCTCATGGTCGATTTAATAACCCGGTGGTGGCGGCGATGGCCGGGTTGAAGGATTTCTTTTCGAAGCAGGAGCTGGCTTCTCGTCTGACTGAAAATGACCGGTTTGACGGGAAAACATGCCTGGTCACCGGGGCGAATTCGGGATTGGGCTTTGCCATTGCCGTAGAGATGGCCAGAAGAGGCGGTCACGTGATCATGGCATGCCGCAGGCAGATCCCGGAGGCGGGAGAAAAAGCGGCTGTATTAGCAAAAGCCGGCAAAATCGAAATGCGGTTTCTCGATCTCAGTAAGATCGATTCCATTCACGATTTTTGCCATGGCCTGGAAATGGACGGGATAAGGCCGGACATCACCATCCTGAATGCCGGCGTGGCGCTGCCCAAAGCCAGGAAAACGGCGTCGGGACTGGAGGAGATGTTCCTCGTCAATTATCTCTCAAACGTTATCCTGACCAATCTTTTACTTACAAAAAACATCATCGATATTCAAACTCCCGGAAAGGAATTCCTTCCGCGCATCATCTTCATTTCCTCCGATTCACATCAGGGATCGTCTTACATTGATTATGAAGAGTTTGGAAAGTATTGTGAGTACGGGCCATCAAAAGGAATATCCAATTACAGTTACTTCAAGCTGATTCTGAACACATACGCCATAGAATTATCAAAACGATTGAATAACAGTGAGTCAAAGGCCGGGGTCCATGTAATCTGCCCGGGGCCTGTCCACACAAACATCATCAAAGAGGCGCCTTTACTGTTGCGTTTTATTTTAAAAAATATTTTCAGGGTTATCTTCCGCTCCCCGGCCAAAGCGGCGCTCCCGGTGGTATATATGGCCATTTCCCCCGACTACGAAGGCAAAACCAATGAGTACCTGCATATGTTCCGGCATAAGATGATGGATTCAAAGGCTTATCTCCCGGAGGAAGGCATTAAGCTATGGGACCGTTCTGTAGAATTATGGAAATCGGTTGATCCTGAAATTGTTGAGACAATATGATGAGAAATAATTTCTTTTGGCTTACCGTTTGCCTGGTAGTTATTTTTTTATCGGCTTGCAGCCCAGGACATAAAGAAGAATTGCCTGTAACACTTGAAATTAATCTGGGATGGGAATTTCGCCCGGCCGGCACGGAGCAATGGTATGCCGCCACCGTTCCTGGATGTGTCCATACAGACCTGGAGAACAATCAGCTCATTCCCGATCCGTTTTACCGGCTGAATGAACGTGACCTGCAGTGGATCGATAAAATGAGCTGGGAATACCGGACGATCATTGTTGCCGATCCTGCCACATTGAAAAGGAAAAATATCGAACTGATTTTCGAAGGACTGGATACCTATGCGGATGTTTACCTGAATGATTCATTGCTGTTGAAAACCGATAACATGTTTCGCTCATATAAGGCTGACGTCAGGGATATTCTGAAGAATGGGGAGAATATTCTGTTGATTCACTTCAGGTCACCGACACTGACAGGGCTGAAGAAACTGGAGGCTTATGGCTTTCAACTGGCAGCCGACAATGACCAGTCGGAAACCGGAGGCATGGGCGATAAACGGGTCAGTCCTTACGTAAGGAAAGCGCCCTATCACTTTGGCTGGGACTGGGGCCCGCGCCTGGTAACATCCGGTATCTGGCGCCCGGTTAAGCTAATCGCCTGGGATGAGGTAAAGATTGAGGATGTTCATGTTAAAACATTGGATATTAATGATGTAGAAGCCAAACTCTCCGTCAGCCTTCGCATGCATGTTGTAAGGCCCGGGGAGAAGAGGATTTCAGTTTTTGTTGATAATCGTGAAATGCTTTCAGAAACCTGGAACCTGGAACCCGGAACCTGGAACCCGGAACACGGAATCACTCATCATGAATTATTAATAAAATTAGATTCTCCCGAACGCTGGTGGCCCAACGGTATGGGAGAACAGAAGCTTTACAACATCCGCGTGGAGGTTTATGATGGCAATAAACGCCTTGATTATGCCGAAACCAGCATCGGGATTCGCACCGCTGAATTGGTGAGGGAGCCGGATGAGAGCGGGGATGGAGAGAGTTTTTATTTCCGGGTGAATGGGAAGCCTGTTTTTGCCAAAGGGGCGAATTACATTCCGAATGATGTTTTTTTGAACCGGGTGACGATGGAGGATTATGAATATATCGTAAAATCGGCTGCCGATGCGAACATGAACATGCTTCGTGTCTGGGGTGGAGGGATTTATGAAAACGATCTCTTCTATGACTTGTGCGACCGCTATGGCATCATGGTCTGGCAGGATTTTATGTTTGCCTGCGCGATGTATCCGGGCAATGATGCTTTCCTGGAGAACGTGCGGCAGGAAGCGGCAGAAAATATCAGGCGCTTGCGCAATCACCCAAGCATTGTATTATGGTGCGGTAACAATGAAATTGAGGCCGCCTGGGGCCCCTATGAAGAAAGCCGCGGCTGGGGCTGGAAACAGCGGTATGACGCAAATCAGCGCGAGATCATCTGGAAAGCCTATGACACCCTGTTTCATCACATCCTCCCTGAAGTTGTTGAAGCGGAGGATCCCGACCGGCCATACTGGCATTCCTCGCCTTCCGCCGGGATGGGGAAACTGGCCGGTTACGAAAGTACTTCCGGCGATATGCATTACTGGGGCGTCTGGCACGGGGAGCATCCTTTCAGCGATTTCAGGAAGTACAGGGCACGCTTCATGAGCGAATACGGTTTCCAGTCGTTCCCGGAATTGAGTTCTGTGAAAAGATTCACATTACCGGAAGATCATGATATCGAGTCGGAAGTGATGATGGCCCACCAGCGGAGCGGCATCGGAAACCTCCGGATCAGGCAATATATGCAGCAGGATTATACCGTTCCCTCTGATTTCGGGTCATTTCTTTATGTGAGCCAGTTGCTGCAGGCTGAGGCGATCAGCCAGGCGATCGGTTACCACAGGGCCGATATGCCCTATTGCATGGGATCGCTTTACTGGCAGTTGAATGATTGCTGGCCGGCGGCATCCTGGTCGGGCATCGATCATTATGGCCGGTGGAAAGCGCTGCATTACTTTGTCAGAGAGGCTTATGAGCCCGTGAAGCAGGTCGTTACGGAGGATGGACCGGTGATCACCCTGCATTTGATCTCCGACACTTATGCAATGATCAGTGCCCGCATCGATATGCGCCTGGTCAGTTTCGATGGCCAAACCCTTTGGTCAAAAAGAGGGCAGGTCGATTTACCTCCCGGGCTTAAACCGGTTACACTTGAATTGAACAGGGTGGAGGTGCTGAAAAATGCCGACCTCAACTCCGTGGTGCTGGTCACAAGCCTGATGGATACTACCGGCCTGCTTGACAGGAATTACCACTATTTTGTCAAACCGAAGAACCTGAAATTAAAGGAACCTGAAATCAAATATGAAATAGCAGACAAGGGGAATAGTTTTGAGGTCAGTCTTGAAGCGACACGGCTGGCTAAGAATATTTTCCTCACGACAGGGGAGGTGGCCGGACAGTTTTCCGATAATTTCTTCGATATCATTCCAGATGAGATCGTGGTGGTGAATTTTCCAAAGACCACATCATTGGATGTCTTTAAGAGAAGCCTGAAGATCATGCATCTACAGGCGACGCTGAATCATTGACAAGGCCACGGGGAAGCCGGTTGCTTCAGAACAATCCGATAAAAAAATAGACCCCGGCAACAATAGCATAAGCGAATTTCATCAGCGTCCCGGTGAGGAATCCTATGAATGAACCGATTGCGGCTTTCAGGGCTGTGTCTTTATCTTTCCCCGCCATTGTTTCGCCGATATAGGCGCCGAGAAAAGGCCCCAGGATGATGCCAAAAAGCCCGAAAGGGCCGATCATTATACCCAGCACAGGCAAAACGATGATGCCTACAATGAGCCCGATCGTGCTCCCCCAGACTCCCATCTTCGACCCTCCGAATTTCTTTGTTCCATATACCGGGATAACATAATCCAGCAATGTGACCGCGACCATGATCAGCCCCATGATGATCAGGAAGTTCTCCTGAAAAGGGGCTTTTCTGGTGAACTGCAAGACCAGCAATGCGAAAAAGCTGAAGGGCGGACCGGGTATCCCGGGGATTATCGCGCCGGTCAAGCCCAGAAGCAATAGTATGATACCAATGATGATCAATAACCAGTCCGCTCCCATTGTTCAGATCATCAGTTTACTCTTCAGCAGGAAAACTATAGCTCAGGCCAATGCCAAATGTTTGTTTAACCTGTAGCTGTCGGATCTGGGCGGGCAGATAGGCAAAATGGACAAATCCGCTGATGGAAAAATACCTGGCGAACTGATAATTGAGGAAGTTTTCCCAGTTAAAGTCTACGTCCGTTGATTCTAAATTATCCCGGTTTATCAGGGTGTACAGCACATTCAAACGCGACTCGAAAGTTAAACCCTTTGCCAGTTCTTTCTTAAAATAAGCCTCTGCAAAGGGCCCTAAATATATAAGCGTATTCTCCCCATCTTTCACTTTCACCTCATTCTCATCATATTCTGCGGGTATAACCCCGAAGGAGCCCTTGTCAGCCAGTTCCTGGTCCATCACGAAAGTGAATTTGGCCGTAGCGGGTGATAATAACAGGTAGAACCATTCGACAGGTGCGTAACGCAATGAGGGTGAAATGGTCAGGTACGCCGGCGCCAGGAATGTGGAGATCAAAGGTGGATCATCCCCAACATCATATGTGTTGCTGAATTGCGTTTTGAAACTTACATAGCCTGTCAATGACCAGTGCTTTGAAAGATCATAGCCCGGAACAGTGATCAGTTCAATCAGGTCTTCGTTTTTCCGCAAGTCTTCCCCTTCATTTTTGAGCATGCCATACAAAAGATTCATGTTGTTGTTCCAGCTGAATTTGTCCTTTTTATGATTGGCAGTGAATTTGCCAAGTGCGGAGAAGGCAACCGAGTTAACACCGCCGGCCGACCAGTTCGAAAAAGAAGCCTGGTTCAGATTCAGTCCTGTTATACCTGTATATTCCCAGCTTTTTGGCTCAGGATCCTGGCTCCATCCCAGAAATGGGATGATCAGAAATAGAATGATCAGATTTTTTTTCATCATAAATCAAATTAATAATTCAAAATTCAAAATTCAACATTCAACATTCAAAATTACTTGGATGTTCTTCTCACGCCCGGCGGCGGTTTCAGCCATGAATCGAGCCACCTGAAGAACGTTCTTTGCCAGAGTATTCCGTTTTGCGGTTTGAGCACCCAGTGGTTTTCATCGGGGAAATAGATCAGTTGGGAAGGGACATCCAGCAGTTGGGCTGCGTTGAAAGCCATCAGTCCCTGGGTGGCTAATACGCGGTAATCTTTTTCGCCATGGCTGATCAGGATCGGCGTATTCCAGCTGGCGACAAAATGATGCGGTGAATTGGCATAGCTGCGCTGGGCGACGGGGTTGCTCTTATCCCACGGAGGCCCGCCCAGGTCCCAGTTCATGAACCATTGTTCATCGGTTTCCAGGTAAGCGCTTTCCAGGTTGAACATGCCGTCGTGGGCGATAAAGGCCCGGAATCTCTTTTCGTGATGCCCGGCGAGCCAGAAAACGGAATATCCGCCATAACTGGCGCCGACGGCCCCCATGTACTCATCATCCACGGCGGGGTCTTTTGATACCACATCAATGGCGGTCAGCAGGTCTTTCATGTTTTGCCCGCTGTAATCCCCGCTGATCTGTTCTTTCCATTCCTGGCCAAAACCGGGCACGCCCCTCCTGTTCGGCGCCACGATGATATAGTCGTTGGCGGCCATGATCTGGAAGTTCCAGCGGTAATGCCAGTTCTGGCTGACGGCGCTTTGCGGGCCACCCTGGCAATAGAGAAGGACTGAATACAACTTGCGCTCGTCAAAATGCGGAGGGTATATGATCCAGGTGAGCATTTTTTTGCCATCGGTCGTTTCAATCCATCTTTTTTCAACATTACCCAGGGTGAGCTGATCCAGTATGTCTTTATTGGTGAACGTCAGCTGGGTATCATTGCCGCCCCCTATCGGTAGTGAGAAAAGCTCTGTCGGCAGCATCATGTGCATTTTGGAAGCAATCAGCCGGTCGCCCGCAGGCTGAACGGCGGTGTAATCATGGATGCCGTTGGTCAGCTGGGTAAAGGTGCCGTTCAGGTTCAAATTGAAGATCTCTTTTGAGCCGTACCAGTATGCCAGGAAAAAGATCGACTGGCTGTCATCGGCCCAAACCAGGTGGTCCACATCCTGGTCAAAATACTGGGTGTAATCAACCCGTGAGTTTTTCTCGAAATCAAAAACCATCAGCCTGTTCTTGTCCGACTCATAGCCGTCGCGTTCCATGCTGGTCCATGCCAGGTAGCGACCATCGGGAGAATATACGGGCGACAGGTCGAAGCCCATGATGCCACGGGTGAAATTGGTGGATTGTTTTTTATCCAGGTCATAGAGGTAAATATCGGAATTGGTGGAGATGGCGAATGCTTTGCTCTCTTTCTTTTTACAGGAATATGCGAATTTTTTGCTGTCGGGATGCCAGGAGAGTTGTTCCATCCCCCAGAAAGGCCGCATGGGGAAATCCCAGGGCTCACCTTCCATGATATTGTGGTCATTGCTAAGCTGACTGCCGTCGAAATCAGCTACAAACAGGTGGCTGTAAGCTTCATTCCACTGGTCCTTATTCCGCCATGTGTCCCAGTGCCGGAACATCATGCGGTTGATCACCTTGCCCTGGGCGAGGGGCAGACCATCATAGTGGCCGATAAGGTCCCTTTCGATCAGGAAAACCTCTTTTGAATAAGCGATCTTTTTTCCATCGGGGGAAATGCTGAACCCGTCGATACCCCCTTCAATGTCACTGATCATCTTCTTACCGGAACCATCCAGTCTCATTTCCCAGATTTGGGCACTTCCACCGGCTGTGCTGAGGTACATGATCTTTTTGCCCTCCGGGTGCCATAAATAATTGAATTCGTTTTCATGGGTCTTTGTCACCTGTTTCAGATTTGAGCCATCCACCGGCATGACATAAAGATCCCTGTTGCCCTTGTTCAAAGGGATGTCATAGTAGGCAATGCTGAAAAGAACCTGACTGCGGTCGGGCGAAACATGAAATTCGCCTACCCGGCCAAGTGACCAGAGTGTTTCAGGGGTTAGCCTGTCGGTATCCAGCTTCAACTCCTTTTTGCCGATCACCGGTTCATCTTTCGTTACAGTTTCACAGGAGAACATCAGCAGGGAAATGCCGGTCAAAAGAATGAGGACAATGTTTTTCATAAGTGCGGTTTAACTTGGTTTATTGAGCAAAAATAACAATTTCCCACAGAAAGAATATATCGGAAGATCCCCTATAATTTATGAATGATCATCTTAATGATTATTTTTGGAGATGAATATGCTTTCTGTATGGCTCAGATGAAAGAAAACAAAATTGCTGCATTTAATACGGCCCCGGTATTTTTGACGGCGATTTCCACGATTCTGGGGGCGATTTTATTCCTGCGCTTTGGAATTGCCGTGGGTACCCTGGGCTATCTCGGGGTCTTTTTTATCGTCGTATTGGGCCACCTGGTAACGATACCCACCGCCATGGCCATATCGGAAATCGCCACCAACCAGAAGGTGGAGGGAGGGGGTGAATACTTCTTGATATCCAGGTCTTTCGGCCTGAATATCGGGGCGACTATCGGCGTGGCCCTGTTCCTTTCGCAGGCAATCAGCGTGGCATTTTATGTGATCGCTTTCACAGAGGCATTCCAGCCGGTGGTCCACTGGGTTAATGATAATTATGGCATCGTCATACCCCGCAGGGCCATCAGCCTGCCGGCCATGGGAATTCTTTCGTTATTGATTCTTACGAAAGGGGCCAACCTGGGCGTAAAAGCGCTGTATGTGATCGTGGGGGTCCTGTTTCTTTCCCTGGCAATGTTCTTTTTCGGGAAAACCGGTTCTGTGCCGGAGAAGACAAACATTGGGCTGTTGTTCGAATTCAGGAATTCCGATGATTTCTTCATTATTTTCGCCATTATTTTTCCGGCATTCACCGGCATGACGGCAGGCGTCGGGCTATCTGGCGACCTTAAAAAGCCGGGGAGGTCAATTCCACTGGGAACCATGACGGCAACATTGGCGGGCCTGATCATTTATCTTTTTATCGTGTGGAAATTAGCCGTTTCTGCTTCGCCTGAAGATTTAATGAGTGACCAGCTTATTATGAGCAGGATCGCCTGGATGGGCTGGCTGATCATACCGCTGGGACTGGCTGCATCCACCATTTCATCGGCGATCGGATCGGTCATGGTGGCGCCGCGGACGTTGCAGGCGCTAGCCATCGACAGCACCTTTCCGTCCGAAAAGGTTAACCGGGTCATGGCAAAGGGGAAGCGGCTTACCAATGAACCCTTTAATGCCTCCCTGATCACCTGCATGATCGCCTTTGTTTTTGTTGCGCTGGGGGACGTCGATGCCGTGGCCAAGATCATCTCCATGTTTTTCATGGTGACCTATGGCACCCTCTGCCTGATCTCATTCCTGTACCATTTTGGCTCCGATCCATCCTATCGCCCGAAGTTTAAATCCAGGTGGTATCTATCACTGGTCGGTTTTGTGATGTCGGTGTGGCTGATGTTCAAGATGAACACTCCGTATGCATTCCTTGCCATCGTTCTGATGATTGGCCTGTATAACCTGATTGCCTATTATAACCGCGACCGGAAGGGGCTCCAATTTATCTTCAAGGGGGCATTGTTCCAGCTTAACCGGACCATCCAGGTTTATTTGCAGCAATCCGTAAGCATCCGTTCACAGCAAGCCTGGCGGCCATCGGTGGTTTGCCTGTCGAAAGACTCGCTAGTCCGCAGTGACGCTTTTCATATCTTAAACTGGATTGCTTACAGACATGGCTTCGGGACTTATATTCATCTGATGGAAGGGTATTATTCGAGGGCCACACACCAGGATTCCGTTCAGATCCTTCAGGAATTGAAGGACAAATTCGGGGAATTATCGACCAACGTTTACCTGGATACGATGATCTCGCCTTCCTATACATCCGCCATTGCCCAGATCATTCAGTTACCGGGTATTTCAGGCATGGAGAACAACATGATCATGTTCGAGTATGAAAGGGGAGATGCTGCTTCGCTGCAACGGATCATCGAGAATGTGCAACTGGTCAAAGCCGGGAATTATGACACGCTGATACTGGAGAGCTCGGGAAAGCCGGTCATGTGCAAAAACGGGATACACGTATGGCTCAGGAGCGCCGATTACGACAACGGCAACCTGATGATCCTGTTAAGTTATATCATTACGGCCCATCCCGACTGGAGCAGGGGCAAGATCAAGATTTTCTCCATTGTCAATAAGGATGATGCTACAAGGATCAAAGAGGAGATGTTCCGGATGATGGAAACAGGCAGGATCCCGGTTTCCAGGAAAAACATTGAGGTCATTCCGCACGATGAGAATGTCAGTTCGAAGAAGATCATCAACAAATATTCCGCAACAGCCGGGCTGACATTGATCGGATTCAATGCAGAGCGGCTGCGTCACAGCGGCCCCGATGTGTTTTCAGGTTACGACGAGCTGGGAAACGTCCTGTTTGTCAACGCCAGCAACCCGAAGGATATTCAATGATAAAACCTGTCAGATCCTTGATCTTAGATCGTAAACTGTAAATCCTAGATCATTATGTTCAATGCTCAATCGTCCATGATTCAATGCTATTATTCCTGCTTGCCCGCCAGGTCGATGAAAACCCTGGCGATAATGGCATCCCAGATGTAGTTGGACGGGCAGTTCAGCACATCGTTGTCAGGGCTGTAGGATTCCCAGAAGTTGTGGTTTTTCGATAGCTGCAGGCCGACGGCTGATATCATCTTTTCTGCAAGCTCTCCGGCCAGTGCATGGTATCCGTATTTTATCAGCCCGTCGAATACCATGTAATCCCACAAAAGCCACACCGGGCCGTTCCATTTGCAGCAATAATCGACATAAGGGCTGTACCATTCGTCGTCGGCGGCAAGGGTGGGGACGCCGTTCTTTCGCCAGAACTTTTCCGGATCGGTGAGGTGCCTGACCAGCTTTTCAGCCCGTTCGGGCGTTACGGCTCCCGCCCACAGCGGTAAAAACCCGATGATCTCCTGTCGCTTCAAATCCCTCGACATGAAGTAAAAACTGTGATCCGCTTTACCTACCGAATAGAAGAATTCATGATCTTCATGCCACATCCTTTCGTTGATCATTTGCGCCAGGTGTTCGGCTTTTTCCCGCCAATCCCTGGCCTCTTCATTCCTTTCTAACTGTAACGCCATTTCAGCCAGGGAGCGCATCTCTCTGACCATCATCAGGCTCAGGTCGAGACATTCCAGCTCGTCGCTGATGTCTTCCTTGTCGACATCCAGGTATCGTTCCTTCGAAACCTGGAAAACCGCGTTGTACCAGTCCCGCACATTCTCGATCAACCCGTACGGCCCCCATTCAAAGGTGCCGTCCTGATCGGTGTCGCGGTTGATGATCAGCCAGTTGGTGTATTTAACCCCGCTCTCATAGGCGTCTTCCAGGAAATCCATATCCTGGCTGACTTTGAATATCTCCAGGTTGATCCAGTTGTAAAAAGGGGCGGAGGTAGTGGGCATGCCCTTTCGTGGATAATCCTGCATGCCGCGCGGCCCGTGCCGGTATGCGATCAGTCCGTCTTCGCCCTGCTGTTCCATGTAAACGCGCTGCGAATGCTGCGCCGATACGGGATCAAGGTAGGCATAGGCCAGCATGCTGAGCGATTCGTGCAGCACCTGGTGGCCATGCCCCCAGCCCCAAAGCGGCTCGCGGGAAAATACGTAAAAATTATGGCTGGTCTCACCTGTGGGCGGAAGCATGCACCCCCTGGCCAGGTTGAATGCCGACAGATAAATGGTTTTATGATCCGGTTCGTCAAACGTGAGACGGGGTATCCGGCTGAACAGTTTGATGTTGTTGTCGATAAAGGTTTGCAGGAGCATGGTTTTCAGTTCATTGATCTCTGTCATCAACTGCATGCCGTCTTCCTCACGCGACCGGATGCCCCTGAAATACCTGAAGCCGGCCGATTCGCCGGGATGCAGCGTAATTTGCCCGTGCAGGGATACGAAATCGGCTTTTCCCGTTACCAGCAGGTTCAATGAATCCGACCGGTCATCAGAATAAAAATCGGTTTTGATGATATTGTAAAATTCATTCAATCCGCCAAAATATCCCCCGTAAGAATATGCTTCGAAATTACCACAGAAGATATCAGCCATTTCAGTTGGGTAGGGATACCGGTCGGATAAATTGCTGATCAGCCTTTTCTTCGTTTCATAATGTTGAAGATGATAGGCATTGTGGTTTCTATTAAAATCATATACTTCCATCGAGTCTGCCCCTGTGAAAACAGGGTAAAAGGCAAGGTCGATCTCCTCTGAAGAAGTATTGGTGATATGACAATCGACTACTGCAATTCGCGAGCTGTAAACAAAGAATAATTCCGTGACTTCCAGGCCGGGCCATGGCTGGTATTCAAGCAGCGCCATATCTGAGAATGATGCTTTTACAACGGGTTGCCGGTAGAATTCCCCTGTCTGGTTCACGACCACTTCATTGATCTTCCAGACGGTGAAGAACCTGCCCCCGTGCTCGCTGCCGTAATAGAGCGGACTGTAAAGGTCATCATACGTCATTTTATACCCTTTGTCGCCATACAGCCGGGAGCGTTCCATCGCAGAAGTATAGGTGGTGTAAAGCGGGGCCCGGCCGCCTGCACTTAATTCAAGGTATTCATCACTGATCCTGTAAGGCTGGGCGTTTGTGAATGAAATAACAAGGCAGGATGTCAGTAAAAAACTGGTTAAAATGCGAAATTTCATGGTCAGTTATTATTGATCCTCCCATTCTTTCCGGAGGATACTGAAAACTTCCAGGTCAAGGTAGCACTTGTCAAACTTCTCGCCCGATCGCTCGATCCCTTCGAATTTAAATCCAAGTTTTTCCGGGATCCGGCTGCTGCGGGCATTGCCCACCCCAACCTTCACCTCGATACGGTTCAGCTTCATGTGAGCGAAGGCGTGGTTAATCAATATTTTGCATGCCGCTGACATGATGCCTTTCCCTTCATAACGCGGATCAAGCCAATAGCCCATTTCCGTTTTTTCATTCCACCGGTCAATCTCCTTTAGGGCTATTAGTCCTGCAAAAGCATTACAGTAACGGATTTCATATACCAGATCGCGTTTGAGCGCTCGTGAGCGAATAATGGATTTGATGAAGATTTCAGTATCTTCTACTTTCCAGGTGTTGTCGATAAAGGGGAGCCATTGCCGGAGGGCATGCCGGTTATGGTCGATGGCATGAAAAATATCTGCTGCCGATTCCATTCGAAGCCTCACCAGGATCACCTCGTCAGAAACCGGGATTTCATGCAATGGTTCGATTATCGCCATTATTTTTTGCTCAGGTATTCATCGATCAGGCGTTTTGCTTCAGCTTCATGGCTTTCGGCCACGAAAACAAGCCCGGCATTCTCCGGTGATCCAAAGACGATAATTTCGTTCAGGGTGTTCCGCACCATCGCCCCGATACCGTTCTCTTCGAGAAGGTTCTTTATGAAAGATGCTTCTACAAATGACCCGGTGAATACATTTTTTAAACCGTCATGTTCGCTCATGGAATATTTATTAATTCATTAATTAACAAATATAGTGAATTCAGCACGGAATAAAAAATTCAGGAAGAAATTTTTTCAGGGGCCTGCGACCGGTTCAGGTTAATAATGGCAAAGATCATTATCGCTGCGCTGAGCCATTGGATCCATGAAAGCCGCGACTGGTTGAAGATATAATCGAAGATGATGGTCGAGATGGGAAAGAAGAGCTCACAGATGATCGCTATGGTTGCCTTGACGCGGTTCAGCCCGAAATAGTAGAGAAATATGGCGCCGCTGCCGGTAGTGAACGCGATGATGAGAAATATGCCCCAGTTGAGGCCGGTGACCTTTGGGAAGTCGCCTATTTTTCCTGAAATAATGATAAAAACGAGCATGATCAGCGCCGTCAGTCCGTACCGGTAGAAGGTCGCCGTTTTGAAATCATAGGATTTCAGGAGCATTTTGCTGAATACGGTGGAACTGCCGAAGGAAAAGGCGGCCAGCAGCGCGTACATGGCCGAAAGGGTTGTTTTTGAGCCTGTTGTAATATCGGGCAGACCAAAGCCGAAAGTGAGGAAATACCCGGCTACTATTGCGATGGAGGCCCAGATGAGGTAATACCTGCTCAACCGTTCTTTCAGGATGATCGCAGCCAGGGCGATGGCAAAGACAGGCTGAAGTTTTTGCAGCAGCACGACGATGCTGAGCTCCTTGAAGTTAATGAGAAACAGGGCCTTGACTATGGAAAGTGTGCCAATTGCCCCTCCCAGCAACGCGATCAGGAAAATGACCAGGTAATCCTTTGCCGTGAAAACCTTCAGGTATTTATACTGCCTGTAGAAAACCGATTGCATGATGATAAACGGCAGGGCATGCAGGATGAATACCACTAAACCGATGTCAAGGTTGTACAGCCTGGGGGTTAGCACTACTCCGTCAAATCCCCACATAATGGCGGCCAAACTAATGGCGGTCGCCCCGATGATAATGGATTTCCGGTTGGTCGTTTCAGTCATAGAGCCGGCAAAGATCGGAAAATATTTGAAGTGATACGGTGATTTAGTGAAAAGGTGGAAAAGTGAAAAGGTGAAAAGGTGAAAAGGTGAAAAGGTGAAAAAGTGAAAAATTGTTGTGAGAGGGGTTATTTGATAAATGTGCCGGTTGCTGATTTGCTTCTCTGGTTCATTTTTACCAGATATATACCATCGGGCCAGTTGGAAACATCTATCGTTAGCTGGCCGGTGAAATCATTTTCTTTGTATGAAAATATATTTTGTCCATAAATATTAAAGATGTCCAGCGTGACAGGGCCGGTTAGCTGCCGGGATGAAATTCTTACAGCATCTCCGGCGGGGTTTGGGTAGATCGTTAATGAATGGTGATGGTCATCTTTTTCTGCGATCCCTATGGTGCCGCCCAAAGTGTTGTAAAAGATGTAGTTTCCCTTGTTGGAATCCCAGTTGGTGATCACCATGTCGGGATAAGGGCTGTAATTGTAAGTAACTTCCACCTGGCTGCCGGCAGTCAATGGGGTGGCAATGGATATCCAGTTTTTCCCCGGCATCCAGCAGTATTGGCTAAACGCAAGTTCCTCGCTGTTTATTTTGAAGGACAAGATTTCCTCCGCGATCTGTTTGCCCATGAAGATCACGTGGCTGAGATGCTGCTGTGGCTGGATGGTGAATGTTTCTGAGATCATAGTGATATCTTCCCGGCCCAGGTCGGCCATCAGGATGGCTTCCACGACCGAGCTGGTGGATGATGTATAGGATGTGGTGAGCTCAAAGCCGGTGCCGTCGCCCAAAGCGATCTTGACCGGCAGCCACCAGCCGCCATAGATCAGGTCCAGGTGACCGTCGAGGTCCACATCGTTCAGCAGGATCCCGGAACCATAGCCAAAGGGGTTGGAGTACCAGGAGGCGATACTGCCGGAAGGAATGGGACCGGAAAAATCATATTTTCTCACCCTGCCGCTCCCGCCGAGCTGGCTGTTTTCGGTCATAACGACGATCGACTGGTCGCCCGGATAACCGACATCCACCGAGTTGAGGAAATTCAGCGCTTCATCCGACTGCCAGGCAGGTTCCGGGCTGATATTCCCCAGGCTGTCGGCAAGGTAGATATAGTTCGGCGTTCTTGCGGTAACGAAAATCACATCCATGAGTCCGTCGCGATTGAAATCGCCGAATTCCACATCGATCGCACCCATGGTGATGTTCGACTGCCAGTCGGCCACCGTCTGGAAAGTCCCGTTAACATTAAAGAAAATCCGGCCGTTGTCAAGGATGTTGCTGTAGGGCTCCCCGGTAGCCACGGCAATGTCCAGGTCGCCGTCGCCGTCTGCGTCGCCCAGCGCGCAACTGAAAGAATAAAATGATTCCGATTCAAACGATGGCATGCTTTCCAGTTCGTTGCCCTGGTTGTAATAGATTTTGATCTTTCCCGGGCTGGAAAATCCGGCCGGGCCGATGTACACCGATACCACCACATCGATATTACCGTTGCCGTTCAGGTCGCCGCAGGCCAGGTGGCCGTGATAATCGATATCGGCCGACTGCCAGTCGGGCAAAAGCGGGAAGGTCCCGTCACCCTGGTTGTAATACACCGACAGCCGCTGCCGGGCCATGTCGTTGCCGTTGGCCACGACAAGGTCCTTGTACCCGTCGCCGTTGATGTCAGCCAGTCCCAGCCCCGTTGCATATTGCCCACCCGCCGTCGAGATCCAGTCAGGTGCCGTGTTGTATGGTACCGTCTGGGCCGGTAATATGCACCAGCAGATTGAGCAAATGAAAATGAAAACTAAGCGCATAAGGTTGAAGTTTTGAGGTTTAAGGTTTAAGGTTTAAGTGGGGGAAAATTAATAAAAATAAACGATTTGTACCCGAAACTCCAAACAAGAACCAAGAACCAAGAACCAAGAACCAAGAACCAAGGACCCCCATCACGCTTCAACGCTTCCCTGAAGTAATTTCCTCCGTATCACCTTATATTCCTCCCAATTAAAACCCTCCAGAAAATCAATGGCCCTGGAGGCGCCTAAAAGAAACAGGCTCAGTTTTTTCTCATCTTCCATATTGAAATCCAGCCAGTTGTACTGGCTGTCGGCATCAATGGAGCAGATAATGTGCTGGTAGTCGGGATTGCGGAGGAAAAAGTCAAAATCATAAATATGCCGCATGGTCCCGATCATGGCGCCGGCAAACTGCAAGAAGTTATCGGTTTTGTTTGCTTCATTACGGAATGAGCTGAGCCGCACGCCAAAGGTGGGAAGTCTCGGAACACTCTTTGGGTTATGGAAGACGTTGATGGGGAAATTGGATAAAAGCCCCCCGTCGACAAAGGCTACTTTTTTCGGTATTTCCCCGCGATATCTGACCATTTCAAGCCATTTTGCCTTTGCTTTTTCATCGCTGGGGATATCTTCGGCAATCACCGGGAAGAAAAATATGGGTATGGACATCGAGGCACGGAGGTAAACGGATGGGTGGACCTTTTCGGGTTCTTTCCAGTACAATGGCGCCATTTCCGGAAACTGTACCTTGGTCTGGGTGGTGACGTCCGAAGTGATCATGACCAGTTTGGGTTTCAGGTCATCTGCCGCACGGCCGTCGCGACAGGTCAGGGCCGGGACGAATTTCCGGTATTCCAGCAGATCCTCTGTTGTGCTTATCCCGTTTTTGGCCAGGTTTTCCCCGATCCAGCCCTCGAAATCAAGTCCGGGATTGATGCCTAGTTTACTGTTAATCAGGGATATGATCTTCCTGATATTCCTGATGACTTTTAACCACAGCCACCAGTTGGGCTTGCCGTCGATAAATCCCTGGATCAGGCTTTTGATGCTGGTCTCGCCATCGACAAAATCGAAAAGGTTTTTGTTGACAAGAAGATCGAGGATTTTGGTCGATTTGCTGTCTGGAAGCTGCCCAAGGGTGGCCAGCATGAGGGTGTTGATGGCCCCGGCTGAAGTGCCGGCCAGGCTGAAGAACCTGATCCCCGCCTGCTCCAGCACGTAGGTGTATCCGACAAGGGCAATGCCCAGAACACCGCCGCCTTCCTGGACCAGGTCGACATACTGGTGGCCTTCTGCGTCTGTTACGTCTGAAAATGCCTTGCCTGTATTTTTCAGGGCTTCCACCCGTGCCATGATCTCAGGCATGCCGGGTTGTTCGAGGAATTCGGTTATAGTTAGCATGTGAGTTTCTTGTTTGTTGTTTCTTGTTTGTTGGTTCTTGGTTCCTGGCCTGTCCCGAGCGCAGCGAGGGATCTGTTGCTTCTTATTCTAACTTCTATATTCTAACTTCTATCTTCTCTAAGACAAAAGTAACCTTTTTTCCCCGGGAATGTGTTATTATTGTATTTGAAAAAAGAGGATACATGAGTAATAAGAGATGGATCATAAAAGAGGCAGTGGCCCGGGTGGAGGTCAGGGTAGGGGATATCAATTACGGCGGGCACATGGGAAATGACAAGGCACTGCTGGTTTTTCACGACGCCCGGATCAAATTTTTAAATACCCTGGGCTTGGATGAAAAAAACATTGGCGGCCCCGGTATTATCATGCGCGATGCGCAGGTGACTTTCCGGAAGGAGGTGTTTTTAAATGATGTGCTGGTGGTGGATGTTGGGATTGAAAATGTTGCCCCGATGTCATTTGACATGACTTACACCGTGAGAAGAGAAAAGGATAATGCGGTGGTTTTCACTGGCAGTACAGGGCTTGTAGCATTTGATTATGAAAAGAGAAGGCCGGTGAAGGTTCCGGAGGCGTTTCTTAGGACTGTAGGACTGTAGGACTTTAGGACTGTAGGACGGTAAGAGGGGAGGGAACTTAGGTTTAGTAGGTGGATTGATAAATTTAAGTCTATGAAATATTTATTTTTTTTGGTGATATTGCCAGTGTTTTTGGCGGGTGTTCAGCTGAACGGGCAGGGTTCGTTTGCCGGTGGTTTGGGCATTGGGAGCCAGGGCGGCAGTGTGATCGTGATGGATGAGAACTTTTACATGCCGCAACTGGACCGCACCCGGCGGATATGGCTTTACCTGCCCCCCGGTTATGAAACTTCCGGTAAGAGTTACCCGGTGCTTTACATGCACGACGGCCAGAACCTTTTTGATGCATCGACCTCCTTTGCGGGAGAGTGGCAGGTTGATGAGACACTGAACGGGTTGTATGGACAGGGGCTGGAGGTTCCGATCGTGGTCGGTATTGACAATGGCGGGATGAACCGCATCGGGGAATACACACCATGGCCTCATGCCGTGCATGGCGGTGGCGACGGCGATCTGTACGTACAGTTTATCATCCAGACACTGAAACCGCATATCGATCAGAATTACCGAACATTACCCGGTCGCGAACATACCGGTATCATGGGGAGCTCCCTGGGGGCGCTGATCTCTCATTATGCTGCATTGCAATATCCTGAAGTGTTTAGCAAAGCAGGGCTCTTCAGCCCCTCTTACTGGTGGTCGGCCAATGTGTGGCCGTTCACATCAGAAGCAGGCCACCAGGATGCCATGCGGATCTATCTGATGTGCGGCGGGCAGGAGGGCCAGGGCACCATCAATAACATGCTGGCCATGAGGGATACGTTACTGGCGAGCGGGTTTTCTGAAGATGAAGTTGTTTCCAAGGTCATCCCCGGCGGGCAGCACAATGAAAACCTCTGGCGGCAGGACTTTGGTGAAGCATACCTCTGGCTGTTCGGTTCCTTCGCGAACAATATTAATGTCATTCCCGGAAGAACTGAGATCATGTTATTCCCCAATCCCACCGCGGGGATCCTTTATTTGCCGGAGGATTTTCCGGGAGAATTTGATAGCATAGAAGCTTTTGATAATGCAGGAAAGCCGGTACTCAAACAGGCCCCTTTTTATGGGAAGCAGGTTGATGTAACCCGGGTGGCTCCGGGTGCCTATCACCTTAAGTTGCTTTCAAAAGGGGAGGTTTTCCAGGGAAGGTTTATTAAGGAATGACTGGATGCTGAAGAAAAAGTAAATGGAAGATCACAACGGCCAGATATGCGGGTAGAGCCATATAGCCACTGATGCGACGACGGACAGCAGGATAGCCAGAAGGAAGAACATCGCACCGACAAGTTTTTTCTTCCGGATGAAGAAAAGGATGCCGATGAAGATAAATACCAGGGCGAAAATATATAGCTGGATGATCATTTGCCGGAGTTTAAATTTGCCTGCAAAGATCGGAAAGAAATCACTTTTTTGATCAGCAAAGATGAAAAACATGCCGGATAAAAAGACAGCCATTGTCACAGGTGCCACCGGTGCCATAGGAAAAGCCATAGCACGGCAGATACTGTCCACGAATTTATACCGGGTTATAATGGTAACCAGAGATCCCGGGAAAGCTGAGAAGGCAAGGGAAGATATTATCCGGGCTACAGGTATTGAGGACTTGTTTGTGGAGATTACTGACGTTTCCCGAAAACATGAAATATTCGCTCTTGCCGACAGGGGCTATTCACTTGTCCATGTGCTGGTGAATGTGGCTGCCCACAGCCCTCGTCCCCGCCAGGAGACACCGGAGGGGATCGAGCGCCAATGGGCCACCAATGTGCTGGGCTATTACTGGATGATGGAAGCATTTCGCCCCCATTTGCAGGCAGGGACTCCATCCCGGATCGTCAATGTAGCCAGCTATTGGGCCGGCGGGCTTGACCTGGACGACCCGGAGTTCAAACACCGCCGCTATAATAACGATACGGCTTATCGCCAGTCGAAGCAGGCCAACAGGATGCTCTCCGCTTCACTGGCGGATTTGTACCGGCCTGATGGCATAACGGTCAATGCCTGCCATCCCGGCGATGTAAATTCCAGGCTCAGCAACGATCTGGGTTACGGAGGCCATGAAACACCCGACCATGGCGCCGATACCCCCGTCTGGCTGGCCATCAGCCCCGAGGTGGAAGGCGTTACCGGTAAATACTTCGAAAACAGGCAGGAACACAACTGCAGTTTCTGCCTCAACAAAAAAGAAATGAAACAACTCCTCGACTTAGTCAGAAAATATTAACAATTCTAACTTCTAAATTCTAACTTCTATCTTCTCAACCTCATGATCTGCACATTCCCCTCGCTATCGGTAGAGCGCCACTCCTGCGTGGTTTTTTTGTTTTCCTGGATGAACCAGACTTTGGCAAAATCGGATTCCTCACCGTCTAATGTAACAGTATTCTCCGTATTTTCCCATTGAAATGGTTTGTCGTCGAGATAGGCTACCTGCATGATGCTGTAAGAAACGGCCTTGGTTCCTGTCATATCATTGTTGAAGGTGATGGTTCCGATATTGGTCATGGTCGGATTAGCGCCTTCCCGGTTTCTTTCTTCATACGAAACGATCGCCCACTCACCGACCAGGCGTTTGGACAACATCTTCTGCGGGTTGCATGCCGATAGGATAAAAAGGAAAACTAAAGCAGAAACAAAGATTATCTTATTCATAATATTGTTATTTAATGAGTTATGTGTATTAATTTTTCTGATCACATCCCTTGTCGGAATTCACCCTAAGTTAATAAAAAAATTAATACAAAGTCAGTTCACCCGAAAATTTTTGTGAATGTCCTATTATTAATTTTGGCATGCCACCAGCGGGCAATTTTATATCTTTAACGGGAAATATACAAATTGGCATGAGCAGGACAAGAAGAGAAAAATTTCAGGTTCATTTAAATCTGAATGTCAGGGGATTGGCGCCATCGGCTACCCTGGCCATCAATGAAAAGAGTAACGAACTGGTCAGGGAGGGGAGGAAGGTGTTCCGGTTCGGGTTGGGACAATCGCCTTTCCCGGTTCCCGACAGCGTGGTGGAAACGCTAAAGCAGAATGCCCATCAGAAGGATTACCTGCCGGTGAAGGGTTTGGGTGCCTTGCGGGAGGCGGTTTCAAATTTCAACATGCGGTATCAGCATGTTTACACCGATCCGGAAGATGTGCTGATCGGGCCGGGCTCCAAGGAATTGATCTTTTTGCTGCAACTGGTTTATTACGGCGACCTGATCATCCCGACGCCGAGCTGGGTTTCTTATTCTCCCCAGGCGCGGATCGTCGGCCGTCATGTCAGCTGGGTGCCGACATCGCACGAGAACAACCTGCGGCTGAGTCCGGAGCGGCTGGAGCTCATCTGCCGCACCGATCCTGACCGGCCGCGGCTGGTGGTGCTGAATTACCCTTCCAATCCCACCGGTTGCACTTATCCGATCGAACGGCTGAAGCTGCTGGCCAATGTGGCGCGGAAATACAGGGTGATACTGGTATCAGACGAGATCTACGGCCTGTTGCACCATCATAACCAGCATGTGTCGGTGGCCCGGTTTTACCCGGAAGGGACTATTATCAGCAGCGGGCTTAGCAAATGGTGCGGCGCAGGCGGATGGCGGCTGGGTACTTTTTCTTTTCCTCCCAGCCTGCGATGGCTGATGAGTGCCATGGCATCGGTGGCCAGCGAGACATACACTGCTACATGCGCTCCAATTCAGCATGCGGCAGTTACCGCATTCAACGGCAACGAGGAAATTGAGCACTACCTGAAAGTGGCGCGGCGAGTCTTGCGGGTCATTCTGAAGTATATGATGGAGAGGCTTGACCGGATGCATGCCACCTACCCGGTTCCGCAGGGCGCTTTTTACCTGTTCCCCGATTTTGAGCATTACCGCGATAAACTGGAAAACCTCGGCATATACACTTGTGTAGAGCTATGCCGCCGGTTGCTTGACGATACCGGGATCGCCATCCTCCCCGGGAGCGACTTCGGCCGCCCTCCCGAGGAACTGTCCGTTCGCATGGCTTATGTTGATTTCAACGGCAGAGAAGCCCTCAATGCCCTCTGGGACCATGAGAACGGCAAACACATTGATCACCACAATTTCGTCGCAACTTATTGCCCGAAAATCACCGAAGCGATGGACAGGCTGGAGGAGTGGCTTAGCGGGCTGTAAAATGCTCCTGGTTCCTGGTTCCTGGTTTTTTGTTTCATGTTTCGTGTTCCAAGAACCAGGAACCAAGAACCAAGAACTAATATAATTACCTGAAAACTGCGATCTTGCTGCTGGCGGTTTTGTTGGCTGATTCGGTGCGGATCAGGAAAATGCCTTCGGGCCAGGTGGTGGTATCCAATTGTTTTGTACTGTTATTGCCGATGAGCACCTCTTCGGAAAATACCGTTGATCCGGCGGCGTTGGTCACGCTGATCTGAACCTTTTCTCCCTGGCGGAACTCGCCCAGGTTGACATTTGCATACTGGCTGGCCGGGTTGGGATAAACCTGCAAGTTAAAGGAGTTTTTCCTGTTCTCTGCCAGGCCGAACACCGTACCGCCCAGATTCGCATAATTCTGCACGATGGCATTGGAATCGAGCACGTAATTATACATGTTCAAAAGGGCAACAGCCCCTGAACTGGCTTCATTGGGCACCACCAGGTCGTCGTGGAAGAAATTGATAACATTGTCGGCGTCCACCAGCGCATCCCCGTTGTTGTCGATGAAATCGATCTCCACCCTCGCATCGGTGTAGATCAGCACTTCGTTGGTCGCACCGTCGCGGGTGATCACATAATATGAATATTCACCGGGTAAGACAGGCGCTTCGCCACTGTAAACATATGGGTAAAAATTCAGCTGTCCGTAATAGACATAAGCGCCGTAGTCTGTTTTCCGGTTTTTCCAGTCGACCACCCGCCTCCAGCTGTTGAGGTTGTCAAAAACGTAGTAAATTTCAATGGTATAGGACTCACCGATAAAATTACCGGCGGCAGCGTTGTTGAACTGAAAACCCGAATTAGCCTCGAAGCGGTAAACGGTTTTAGTGGCATTGTTGATCTCATTGAGGGTATCAAGTACGTAGATCCCGGGATCGCCCAGGACGGTCAGTTCCGGCCCGCTGTTGTTTTTTTCCGCCAGCGTATTCAGGAACTCATACCTCAGCACGCTTTGCGCCTGCAGAAGCGAAGCAGTGAGGATCAATACGGTTAAAAGGTAAATTTTTTTCATAACATATTGTTTAAAATTCAACTTATAAGCTAAACATGAATAAAGAAATAAAGTTCAAGAATTTGAGACTAAATACTTGAAAAATCCAATATGGTCAATGAAATGAGAAATGCTCATTGTTCAATGTTCAATGCTCAATGAAAGAGTGATCCCGGCAGGATTCACTTACAAAATATAAAAAGTTAGTAATCAATAAAATATAAAAAAGGTACAAAATAAGGTATAAGCATTCAAATTATCTATATATTTGATTCATCGAAGATTAGAACCTAAAACTCGAACTCAGGATTCAAAGATAAAAAATTCCTAAATATCGACCTGGAAAGTTTGTTAATAAATATTTTCTGAATCGACCAGGTATATATTGCTAAATTTCCGGATTAATAGAAAAAGGATCTTCATGAAAAAATTAATTCAATTATGGAAGTCGTTTCGCCTGGCCATTGATACATGGCTATTCCGCAGGCAATGGCGCAAAATACGGAAGAAAGGAGATCGCGCCTCCTGACAGCGCCAGCAATATGGATGTATGCAGATATCACCTGGAAGAAGATCGTTCGTTAAATCGCATACGGTTCCCGTAAAAATCGTAAGACGGCAGGCCGATGCCGATATTGTTCTTGGTGTTGACGGAATACCAGATCCCCATTTTTTCAAGGACCGGTTTAATGGGAACTTCGCCTTCGGGCGTTACCTTGGTGATGACTTCCACCGTAAAGACCGATTCCACCCTTTTGGCGGCTTCCTGAAGCGCTCGCAGGGCCTCGGGAAG
>JAWOHY010000236.1:0-4087 GCA_046484945.1 Bacteroidales bacterium | reverse complement strand
AGGGACAATATCTGCTGCAGTGACAGCCTGGGTATCAGCAGCCCTCTTTCCGTGCTTGAAATATCGAGGGCTGCACTGGCTGCCGGGCTTGATGTGCCAATGCCGACATTGCCGCCGGATTGGCCAATTGCGTCATTAAACCCAAATAGCAGCAGTAAAATGATTGAAAATAATCCCTTTTTCATGGTTTTTGTTTTTATGTTCAGGCTTTGTTTGGTTTTTTTTAAACAACCAGGCCACCAGAGAAATTAGTTGCCAGGCAATTGGTTATTTGTGCGCAAGATAATAATTTGCATAGCATTTGTCAAGGGTTTTGCCTCGTTTTTTAAAAAACTTTGGAACCCTGGAACTTTGGAACCTTTCCCCTCTTCCCCTCTTCCCCTCTTCCCCTCTTCCACCTTTCCACCGTATCACTAATTTCCCGATCTTTGCAATCTTTTTCACAAAGCAATGAGCCCTTTCGCCAAAACGATAAGCATCAAAAACAAGAAAGCCTACTTCCAGTATTTCCTGCTCGAGGAGTATGAGGCGGGCATTGTGCTGAGCGGCACCGAGATCAAATCGATCCGGGAAGGCAAGGCCAGCTTTGCGGATGCCTTCTGCGCTTTTCACAATGGGGAATTGTATGTCAAAAACCTGCACATTTCGGAATACCGCCTGGGCACCCATTACAACCATGACCCCAAAAGGGACCGCAAGCTTTTGCTGAGCAGGCGGGAACTGAAAAAGCTGGAGACCAAAACGAAGGAGAGAGGGTTCACCATCATCCCGGTTCTGCTTTATATCAATGAAAAAGGACTGGCGAAGCTGAAAATCGCCCTCGCCAAAGGAAAACACAGCTATGACAAGCGGGAGACGATCAAAAAGAAAGATGTCGAAAGGGACCTGGACCGGAGAACCGACGGGTTTACCCGTCGGTTATAATACTATCCCGTCGGTTATAGTCCGACGACTAAAAGGAATGGTTTTTCTTCCGACGACTAAAAGGAATGGTTTTTCTTCCGACGACTAAAGCCGTCGGTTCCAGCCTTTGTAAAATATTCAGAACCAACGGCTTTAGTCGTTGGAGCACGACTTCTATTCGGCTTTAATCTTCAGAACACAACCCAAATCCAGGCAATAACGGGTTATATAACGCAACAAAATTCTCAACTATATGTTTATAATTATATTTGCAAAAAATTTTTTTATGAAGAGCTTCATTTCACTGATCGTTTCATTTATTATTGTTGCGGCTGCTGTCGCTCCGGTGCTGGCGCAGCCAGCCAAACAACCGGCATCCCCTGGCCCGTCTGCCAAAATCAATTGGATCGATATGAAAGAGCTGGCCGACCTCAACTCCAAAAAGCCCAAAAAGGTCTTTGTGGATATGTATACCAACTGGTGCGGCTGGTGCAAAAAAATGGACCAGAGCACCTTCATCAACCCGGTGATCGTGGATTACATGAATAAAAATTATTACGCTGTAAAATTTAACGCGGAGCGGAAAGACGAAGTGGAATTCAAAGGAAAAAAATATGTGAACGCTAACCCTTCCGGCGGCAGAAGTTCTCATCAGCTGGCCCAGCTCATGCTGAACAACCGGATGTCATACCCGTCATTCGTCTTCCTGGATGAAAACATGGATATGATCACCGTTGTCCCGGGTTACAGAAAAGCACCTGAATTTGAGGCTATTATGCATTTTATTGGAACAAATGCCTACAAATCCAAAACCTGGGAGGATTTCAGGGCTGCCTTTAAAGGGACTGCCACGGAATAATTGCATTTTTCATATTTTACTGAATGCCAGCCTCTGTTAAAATTTGTTAAAAGCCCGCGATCATTCTTTCCAAAGACTTCATTTTTTAGTTCTTTTGCACCAAATTTTTGATGCATATGGATATCGTTGTCGAAAATCTCACTAAAAAGTATGGAGCTCAAAAGGCGGTGGATAACATCTCATTCCGGGTAAAAACCGGTGAAGTACTTGGTTTCCTGGGCCCAAACGGGGCGGGGAAAACCACCACCATGAAGGTCATCACCACTTACCTGCTGCCCAATGCCGGTGACATCCGGGTCGGGCAGTTTTCGATTCACCAGCACGCCGACCAGATCAAGCGGCACATCGGATACCTGCCGGAGAACAATCCGCTGTACCAGGAAATGCCCGTCATCGATTACCTGAAGCATGTGGCTGAATTACAGGGCATTGAAAAATCAAAGGTCCGGAAACGGATACTGGAGATGGTACGTATTTGCGGACTGGAAGGTGAAAAGCACAAGCAGATCGGTGAACTGTCGAAAGGTTACAAGCAGCGCGTCGGCCTGGCACAGGCCCTGATCCACGACCCGGAGGTGCTGATCCTCGATGAACCAACCGCCGGGCTTGACCCGAACCAGATCGTCGAGATCCGCGAGCTGATCAAGAAGATCGGCAAGGAGAAAACCGTCATCCTCAGTTCACACATCCTGGCAGAGGTGGAAGCCACCTGCGACCGGATCCTCATCATCAACAAAGGAAAGATCGTCGCAGACGGAACAAGTGAAGACCTGCGAAAAAGGGCACAGGGCAGGGAAATCCTGAAAGTTACGATTGAAGACGGCGAACCGAATGACATTTTCAAAGCCCTGCAATCGCTTGGCACTATCGAAGTGGCGGATTTCATCAGGCAGGAGAAACATGCTTTTGAAATACAGAGTAAGGAGAATCAGTCCTCCCGGCGGAATATTTTCAACCTTTGCGTCGAAATGGGCTGGACATTAACCGGTATGACTGTTATCGAAACCAAACTGGAAGATATTTTCAGAGAGTTAACAATGAATTAGAAACCATGAAACAAATCTGGACAATCGCCAAACGGGAGCTGCGTTCATTCTTCGATTCCCTCATGGCATACATCATGATGGCCGCTTTCCTCGGCTTCAGCGGGTTTTTCACCTGGATATTCGGCGCCGATATTTTCTTTATCAAACAGGCCAGCCTGCAGGTTTTCTTCAGCATAGCCTACTGGACGCTGTTTTTCTTTATTCCTGCTTTAACAATGCGACTCTTCGCGGAAGAGAACAGATCGGGTACCATTGAGTTGCTGCTCACCCGGCCCGTATCCGACTGGCAGGTGATCATCGGCAAGTTCACCGCAACACTGCTGCTGATCATCATCGCCCTGACGCTGACCCTGCCTTATTATATTACAGTCAGCACATTGGGTTCACTGGATCACGGCAGTGTCATCACCGGTTATCTCGGGCTCATCCTGATCAGTTGTGCATACATCGGTATCGGGCTCTTTGCCAGCAGCTTCTCCAACAACCAGATCGTGGCCTACCTGGTGGCCCTGGTGATCGGGATATTCTTCCATATCATCTTCGACCTGCTGGCCGGCAGCTTCACCGGATGGATCGGGCAGGTCATCAGCTACCTCAGCATCTCGGAACACTTCGGGTCCATCTCCAGGGGCGTCATAGACTCCAGAGACCTGATCTTCTTCCTGTCTTTGACCTTTATAGGGCTGATCCTGACAGAGATGAACCTGCTAAAAAGAAGAATTGCATAATAAAAGCACATAAACCTGAGAAATCGTCAGATTATGAGAACCAAAAGCAAAAAATCATACACCTCCCAGGTCCTGCTGATCACCGGCATCATCATCCTCATCAATATCCTGGCCGAGCAATTCTATTTCAGGCTCGACCTGACAGCCGATAAAAGATATACGCTCAGTAAGGCCACGAAAAACATCCTCCGGTCGCTCGACGAACCGGTCACCATCACCGCTTATTTCACACAGGACCTCCCGCCCCAGCTGACCAAAGCGAGGAAAGACTTCAGGGATGTACTGGTTGAATACGCCAACCTGGCCAATGGCAACCTGGTGTATGAATTCATCGATCCGGGCAACGACCAGGAAATGGAAAGAAAGGCGATACAGGAGGGCATCATGCCCACGATCGTCAACGTCAGGGAAAAGAACCAGATGACCCAGAAGAGGGCATTCCTGGGGGCGGTGATAAAGATGGGAACAGAAAAAGAAATCATCCCGATCATCCAGACCGGCACCGCCATGGAATACGAGCTTTCCAAATCCATTAAAAAACTGTCGGTCAC
>JAWOHY010000235.1:0-7798 GCA_046484945.1 Bacteroidales bacterium | reverse complement strand
CCATCAACCCGGTAAAGGAGATCACATCATTTATCCATGCACGCGGGGCGCTGGTTTGTGTGGATGGTGTCGCCGCCGCCCCCCACCGCCTTGTCGATGTAAAAGAGCTGGGCGTTGATTTCTATGTTTTCAGCTTTTACAAAGTGTTCGGCCCCCATTACGCGCTGTTATATGGCAGGCGGGAACTGCTGGAGAAACTGCCGGGCATCAACCATTTTTTTATCGGGCCGGAAGAGATCCCCTACAAGCTGCAACCCGGAAACGTGAATTATGAACTGACTTACTCACTGCCGGGCATCATAGATTATTTTAAGGTCATTGCATCTGCTCATAAAGAAGGCGCCCCGGCCGGATGGAGAAAGCAAATAATAAGGGTTTTTGACAGGATTGCCTCACACGAAAGCAGGCTGGGAGAAGCACTGCTGGATTTCCTGAACCACCGGAACGGCATCCGGATCATCGGAGAGCCCTCAGCTGATCCGTTGATCCGCGTACCCACTATCTCATTTGTCTCAGAGAAGCTGCGGAGCGATGAAATAACCCTCCGGGTCGACCCCCACAAAATAGGCATCCGGTACGGCGATTTTTATGCCCGGCGGTTGATCGACAACCTGGGATTGTCAGAAAAAAACGGAGTGGTCAGGGTGAGCATAGTGCATTACAACACACTGGAAGAAGTTGAAAGATTGATTGATGTTTTGGACGATGTGATATAGAAATTGAGACAGGGCCTCAGTCCGATAAAAACCGCTCCATCCCTCCGCTTAACCTGAGCAGCTCAATCTCAGCCCTTTTCACCTGGTACTGCGATAACAACAACTGGTACTGCGCATCGATGTATTTCTTCTGCGTTTCGCGGAGCTCGATGTCGCTGAACGCGCCCAGGCGGTATTTCTCATAGGCAACATCCACATTGCGTTTGGCCACGCCCTGGTTGACCTCTTCAATCTCCACCATATTCCGGTTTGTCTCATAATCGACAAACAATTTATAGATCTCATTGTGAAGGCCCAGATCGGCGCTTCTCAGCATGGTTTCACCGGAGCTGATTTCGATACGGGCATTCTTAATATTACGGTTTACATTGAAGCCGTCAAATAAAGCGTAAGACAGGGAAAGCCCGAACGAGGGGCCATAGCTCCGGTTGTATTCCAGGAAACCGGTCTGCGAATTCAACTGGTTATAACCGTAAGAAGCGTTCAGGTTGAGGCGTGGATACCTTTGTGATTGCAGGTTCTTCAGGTAAAGGTTATCCAGGTCAAGGCTGTAACGGGCCAGTTGCAAGCCGGTATTCTGATTTTTTGCTCTTTCCAGGAGATCTTTGTAAGAAAGCATCTCACCGGGGATCAAACTGTCGGCAGGAACAAAGCGGATCTCCGGGTCCAGCGACAACAGCCTGTTGAAGTCGGCCCGGAACCGCTCCAGGTTCGCCATCTCGCGCAACAGGTTCACGCTGTCGGCGTTCAGATCGACGGTTGATTGCAACAACATCAATTCGGAACCCGACCCCAGAGATAATTTCGACTCCATGATGAACTTCCTGTCCATCGACAACGCCACGGCATCTTCCAGCACCCTGATCAGCTTTTGCTGCTGAACGATGCCGTAATAGGCCAGGATGATGGACGATACCGTGCTTTCGATCGTCAGCCTGGCTTCCGTTTCGCTCATTCTTTCCAGCACACCCAGGGAGTTCTTATTGACAAACATGCTGAACCCGTCGAACAGGGTCCAGTTCAGTTGCAGGCCGGCGTTGAGCGTCCGGTTTGTGGCGCCTTTGATATCTATCACGCTTCCGGTCGCCCTTTCCTGGTAGGTGTTTGAAATATTGGTACCCTGGGCTGCGGAGAGATTTAGCGTTGGAAGGAACCCTGCATTCCCGGGGGCATTGTCATTTTCGGCGATCAGGGCATCATTTTTCCGGATGATGATATCGAAATTGTTCTCCAGGCCCGTTGCGATGGCCTGAGAAAGGGTCAGCAGTTCCTGTGCCGGGAGCGTAAGCCAGCAATGGGATGCTCCCCAGATGATAAGTATTGCCTTGATGGATCTATTCATGATATGCTGCTGTATCGACCGGCAGGTCTTTGTTTTTTAAATTCCTGGAGAGGTATGTATACAAGGCCGGGATGACGAAAAGGGTCAGGAAGAGAGAGAAGATCATGCCACCGATAATGGTGATCCCCATCGGGATGCGGCTTTGGGCCGAAGCGCCGAGGGCCATGGCAATGGGCAGGGCGCCAAGGACGGTGGCCATGCTGGTCATCAGGATGGGCCGCAAGCGGCGTGTGGCGGCGTCGATCACCGCTTCGGTCTTGCCTAAGCCAGCCGCTTTCCGCTGGTTGGCAAATTCGACGATCAAAATGCCGTTTTTGGTGACGATCCCCACCAGCACGATCACCCCGATCTGGCTGAAAATGTTAATGGTTTGCCCGAAGGCCCACAACGACAGCACAGCGCCCGCCATGGCCAGCGGCACGGTGAACATGATGATCAGCGGGTCGATATAGCTCTCGAACTGGGCCGCCAGGATCAGGAATATGAGCACCAGCGCCAGCAGGAAAGCGAAAAGGAGGCTGCTGGAGCTGTCTTCATACTCCCTGGAAGTACCCGCCAGGGAGGTTGAAAAAGTCTCGTCAAGGGTTTCCCCGGCGATCCGGCGCATCTCCCCGATGCCCTGCCCCAGCGTGACCCCGGGCGCAGGTTGTGCCGAAACGGTAGCAGACACATAGCGGTTATAACGGTACAATTGCGGAGGATTACTGCTTTCGGTCAGGTTCACAATGTTGTCGAGCTGGATCAGTTCATTGCGGTTGTTCCGGACATAGATACTACTCATATCCAGCAATTTATCACGACTCTGGCGGTCTGCCTGTCCAATTACCTGGTATTGCTTGTTGTTCATGATGAAATAACCGTAGCGCTGCTCGCCAAAATAGAGCTGCAGGCTCTCGGCCACATCCCGTACGTTCACTCCGAGCGCTCTCGCACGATCGCGGTCAATAGAAACCGAAACCTCCGGCTTGTTGAACTTGAGGTTCATATCGACCACTGAAAATTTCGGGCTTGTTCGCGCTTCTTCAAGAAAGACCGGAAGCGTTTCCCGCAGCTTCTCAAAATTAGGGGCCTGTATGACGAACTGCACGGGCAGGCTGGCCCCGCGCCCGCCCCCGATGGTCTGTTCCTGGGTCACAAAGGTCCGGGCAAAATCATACCGTCTGACGATATTGTTCAGCTGGTCGACGATCTCCTGCTGACTTCTGTCACGATTGGAAGGATCGTTCAGGGTAACCCGCATAAAACCGGAATTGGTGGAGCCGGAAGCCCCGAATCCGGGCGCTGTAATAGCCAGGAAGGAAACTTTTTCAGGAATGGTATCGACAATTTCGATCAACTGCAACATATAACGGTCCATCATTTCAAAAGAAATCCCCTCCGGCGCCGTGGCCAGCATCGTAAACCGGCTCTTGTCCTCCATGGGCGCCAACTCGGATGGGATCAGTGCACCGATACCGAGAATGATCGCCGCCGAAGCGGCAATGATGATAAAAGCCAGCCAGCGGCGTTGGATAAAGGTGGTCAGAATGCGGTTATAGTAATCGATCAGACCATTGATCCATTTTTCCGTGATATTGAAAATCCGGCCCTGAGATTTCTCCAGGCGCAGCATGCGGGTGCTCATCATCGGGGTAAGGGTGAGCGAAACCAGTGCCGACACAATAATGGTGCCCGCCACCACCATTCCGAATTCCCTGAACAATCGCCCCGTCAGCCCCTGCAGGAAAATGACCGGCAAAAATACCGCCGCCAGGGTGATGGTGGTGGAAATGATGGCAAAATAGATCTCTTTCACCCCTTTATGACCGGCCTCGATCGGGTTCATGCCTATTTCTATCTTGTGATAGATATTTTCCAGGACTACGATGGCGTCATCGACAACCAGTCCGGTAGCCAGCACTATTCCGAGAAGGGTTAAGATATTGATAGAGAAGCCGGCGAGATACATGATGAAGAATCCGCTGATGAGCGAGATGGGGATGGCGACGACCGGTATCAGCGTCGTGCGCCAGTTCCGGAGGAAAGCAAATATTACGAGCACTACCAGCCCAAACGCGATAAGGATCGTTTCAAACACCTCAGTGATCGCTTTCCGGATAGTCTGTGTCGTATCTATCACCAATCCGAGGATAATATCCTCCGGCATATCGATCCTGATCTGCTCTATGCGTTTGTAGAATTCATCGGCGATCGCGATCTGGTTGGCGCCGGGTTGTGGTGTCAGGGCAACCCCAACGATGGGGATCGCATTGTTTCCCCGCATGATAGCGCGTTCGTTTTCAGGGGCAAGCACGGCCCGGCCCACATCCCGGAACCGCACCAGGGTGCCCTCCGATTCCCGGAGGATCATATTGTTAAACTCCTCAGGGGTGGTCAGCCGGCCTTCTGTCCGGATCGTAAGCTCGGTACGGTAACCTTCGATCCGTCCGGAAGGGAGCTCGACATTTTCCCGGTTCAGGGCATTGCGCACATCGGCGGGACTAAGCTGGTACGCCGCCATTTTGGCGGGGTCCATCAGCAATTTGATGGCATATCGCTTTTCCCCCCAGATCCTTACCTCACTCACCCCCGGAATGGTCTGCAGCCGTTCCTTGAAATCATTGTTGGCAATGTCGGAAAGTTCCATCAGGTTGCGGGCGCTGCTCTGCAGGGTCATGACCAGGATCGGGAATGCATCGGCGTCGGATTTTGTTACGACCGGCGGATCGGTGTCGGGCGGGATCCGGCGAATAGCCCTGGATACCCGGTCGCGCACATCATTGGCGGCCTCCTCCATGTCCTTGCCGAGCTCAAACTCGACAATGATGCTGCTGCGGCCGTCCCGGCTGATGGATGTCAGCGTCCGTATCCCTTCGATGCCGTTGATGGATTCCTCCAACGGCTCGGTGATCTGCGATTCAATGACATCAGCATTGGCCCCCACATAATTGGTGGTAACCGTCACCACAGGAGGGTCGACACTCGGATATTCCCGGATGCCAAGGAAAGTATAACCGATCACACCGAAAAGCACAATCAGGATGGAGATGACGGTAGCCAGCACCGGTCGGTTGATCGTTATGGAAGAAATGTTCATAATGGCCAGTATATCAATTGATTGTGGTGATTGTCGGTCTGACGTTCATATTTTCACGAAGCTGCAACAGGCCCGATATGATCACCGTGTCCAGCGGGTTAATTCCGCTGGTGATCTGCACTTCATATTCGGTATGGATGCCGGTTTCGACATAGACCGATTTGACCTGCCCGTTGCGGACCAGCATCACCTTCTTCCCCATCATATCGGGAATGATGGCCTCTGACGGCAAAGTCAGGGCATCAGATATCTTTTCCAGGATGATGGTAATGCGTGCAAACGCACCGGGTATCAGCACATTGCCGGGATTCATGCACCGGGCACGGACGGCAAAGGTCCGGGTAGAAGGATCGATGCGCGGTTCAATGGCGTAAATGGCCCCGGTGAAGGTGCTGTCGTTCCCGGCAACCGTGAACTCTATCTGCATGCCAGCGGTAATACTCGCGATATATTTCTCCGGCACGGTAAATTCGATCTTCACCGGGTCGGTCTGCTGCATGCGCGCCACCAGGTTGGCCGAAGAAATGAATCCGCCCGGGCTGACGTATCGAAGCCCGATCCGGCCACTGAACGGGGCATAGATCTTCGTTTTGTCGATCTGCGAGCTGACCAGCTCCTTGTTAGCCCGGATAACCCCCAGCTGGTTCTGTGCAATATCGAGCTCCTCCTGGCTTATGGCTTTAATTTCCAGCAGCTTCTCCTTGCGGAACACGTCGTCCCGGGCCAGTTGCTCATCCAGTGTCAGCTTTTTCAACTGCGCCTGCAACTCGCTGTCGTTGATCATCAGTAACAGGTCACCCTTTCTCACATAGCTCCCTTCCTGAAAATTGATGGCGGTGACGCGGCCCGGCAACTCCGCACGGATCTCCACTTCCTCGTTGGCGAGGATCGTCCCGGTGGTATTGATCCTGTTTTCCAGCTCCCTGGGCTCGGCCAATACCGCCCTGACCTCATATGGCCGGGCAGGATCGGCATTGGTGGTCATTTCCTGCTTCCCGTGCCGGCAGGAAATCAATATCCCCGGTAACCCGATAAGGACGAATAAAACCAAGACTTGATGATGATGCTTCATGAGAAAGATTTTTTTCAGGGAACGAACCTGCAAAAGTAACGATTTCCAATGACACGGTGGAAAACGATGCGGATGAAGGCAGGTTTTTCAACGGATCATGGCGTTGAATTTCAGCATAGTGTCAAACGGATCCTCTTCCCATACGGTAACGCCGACGTATCGCCGGCAGGAAGCTTCGGTTTTACGCGTAAATATCCGGCATAAATTCCCGCTGGATGGTCTGGGCGATCATCTGGGCGGCTTCTTTGCGGGTCAGTCCGAAGCTTTCAGATACCTGGTAGAGGAAATCGATCTCCTGCCGGAAGATCTGGCGGTCCGACATGGCCACTCCTACCATAAACTCAAAAAGGCTATAGCGTTCGCCCGGGTTCTGGTTGATGATGACGCCAGCCGAGGTATTGAAGATTTCCATCACCTTGCCGCTGTTATGGATCTCGTGCACGAGCTGCTTGGGGAAGATCATCACCCGTGAAATGATGCTCATGATCCGTTCCACCTCCTGCTGTGTGATCTCGTTGTCGGCCCCGGCGATCAGTAATCCCGCCGAAGCCATGAAGTTGATCCGGTGATAATCCAGTTCCGAGCTGGTGAGCGTCATCAGGATGCCGGTCAGGTCGTCGATCTTCTCAGTCAATGCTTGATCGTTCTGAGGTTCAGCATATTTCGCCACGTCCTGGTACAGGCTTGATTCGCTGAAAGCCACCAGCGCCTTGATCCGGATCGGGTTGATCGGGTGGGTGGAAAGGTTTTGCCCCCGGTTCTCTTTGAAGTAGGTAACGATGCGATCGTTTGCCTCCAGGTAAGCGTTAAAGTCGAAATTGATCCTTTGCGGATCGAGGCCCGAGGAGAGCTTAAAAAAGTTCGACAGGCATTTCTCCAGGCTGGGAATGGCTATATAGCCGTAGCGGTCGGCCGTGAGCTCCGACAGCTTGTTCCACAGGTTGATCTTATGGTAGAGCAGCACCGGGATCTTGTCCGGTTCGGGGAAAACAAAGCGGATCAGCCGGGAGATGGTGGCGTTCCTGCTCACCAGGTGGCCGATCTCGTGGCCGATGATGAAGCGCAGCTCATCGTCGTCCATCCTTTCGACCAGGCCCGAATTGATGTTGATAATGTTCGCCTCTCCTTCCTCGGTGGCCGACAAAGCAAACGCGTTCACCTCCGGCGCGTTCGTCACGTAAAATTCAATATCTTCTTTAAATTCCAGCGTATCTTTCACCTCGTGGAAAAGATCGTAAAGCCCCGGCGCCAGTTCTTTGGTCACCTTAAAGCTGTGCCCCTCCAGAAGCAGTTTCCACTCATTTTCAAAGCGTTCGATTTTCGCCTCTTTTAAAACCATGTCAATAATGTCGCCTTCAATCAGGTCGTACAGCTGGTGCGCCAGCTCTTTTTCCAGCGGGATGCGGATGAGATCGTAGTTCATGGGAGTGTGTTTCTGGTTAATAATTATGACGGTAAAGATAAGCGAAATTCCCAGGAGAAGCGCAACATCGCCGACATCGTGCCGCGCTGGGAGCCGGAGGTCTGCATTCAGTGCGGCAACTGTTCCTTTGTCTGTCCGCACAGCGTGATCCGCGCGCGCTTTTACAACG
>JAWOHY010000094.1:0-4900 GCA_046484945.1 Bacteroidales bacterium | reverse complement strand
GAAGTATTAAAATGCCCCTGGCTGAACCCTCTCGCGCAAAAAATCCTTGACTTGCAGCATTTTTTTTATTGAAAAAGTAATATTTATACTATTTTTGTATAATAATTGTATTATTAATGTATGCTTTATGCCATTTGAATTTAATATCCTTAAAAGCGAAGCCAATAAGGAAAAGCACGGCATAGATTTTATTGAAGCACAAGAATTATGGGAAGATATTGACAGGCTGATCATTCCGGTAAGAAACGTGGACGAGCCCCGGTTTCTGATCCTTGGAAAATGGGCAAATAATATATGGTCGGGGATATTTACAATGAGAAATGAAAACATCCGGATCATTTCCGTCAGGAGAGCAAGAAAAGAAGAAATAGCACTATATGAAAGCTGAAGAATTCGATAAGAAATTTGATGATGGCCAGGACATCTCTGCGTTCCTGGACCTGCAAAATGCCGAAAGGCCCGGCCATAGCAGCAAGCGTATCAATGTCGATTTTCCGGTCTGGATGATCCGGTTAATGGATAAAGAATCAAAACGGCTGGGGGTTACGCGGCAATCGATCATCAAGATCTGGATAGCAGAGAAGCTGAAAGAGGTATCAGGCTGAAACCAACTGGTGACCTTGTGCTTTAGTGGCTCATTAAATATTTCCAATATATTGATATGCCCCTGGTTTCAACCTCTTGCACGAAAATCCATGACTTCCATCATTCTCATTCGTATATTGTTCCCCATAAATATGGAGTGAGTGCCATCTTACTAACCAACCGCTCCCACATCTCATTTTCACTGCTCATCAGTATTAACCACGGCATTAATTCCCATTACGGCAAATTTTTACAAGATATTTCAAGCCGAAATGATGAAAAAGTTTTGCGTTCATCCCGAAAAACCCAGCGTTCATACATTTGTTTCATACTTGCCTTTTGGGTGGCGTATCTTTATGCTGGAAGTCAGGAGACAGGAGACAGGAGACATTAGCAGAAAAACAATAACACTCAACATTCAAATCTATCCCAACCCGACAAATGGAGTTTCGAGTTTCGGGTTCCGGGTTCCGGGTATAGAACATGTGACATTGAAGATTTACGATATCCATGGCAGGCAGGTGGCCAATGTGCTGGATGAAAAACTGCCGGCGGGAGAGCATGTGGTGCGGTATGACATGTCGGGGCTGCCGGCGGGGGTGTACGTTGTTGGGCTTAGGGCGAAGGGCATATAGGGCATAGGGCGGTAAGCAAGCTGTTGGTGCATTAGCCCGATCGGAAGCAATGTGAAATGTTCGATAATTCAAGCTTTCTCAATAAACAACCTGACGGTTTTCTGTATAGATTTCTTTACTTCATTCCATTCCAGTGGGATGAAAGTGACCGGATCGGGTTCTTTTTCAGCATCGGAAAAATATATCAGGCTTTTGAGTAGGTGGAACCGTTCGTTGCTTTTATATTTTCTCTCATAAAAACCAAACATCTCTTCCAGAGAAAAATCCCTGAGCAGGAAATGCAGGTCATAAAAATCTTTTTTGCTGCCCCTGGATGCAACAGCAGAAAGCTTCATGCAGGCGATATCCTCTTTGGAAACCAGTCGGATGTCATCTGAGCGTATGATGTTACCAATGAGCGGGTAATCGTAGCGGATGAAATCAACGGGTATGTCATTGATCAGGCAATTCAGGGTGTTTTCAGCCTCTCCTGTTATGATGGTATCCATTAACCGGTTTATTTCCGCGGCCAGAATTTTTGGGTCAAACTTATCCCGGGTAAATAAATCCAGGTCAAATGATTTCCGGTGACCAATCTGTAATGCGAGGGATGTGCCGCCGACCAGGATGAACTCTTTCAAAAAGCCGGCGCCCATCAGCTTTTTCAGGATATCCAGTGTTTCTGGCGTTACAGATTGATATTGCAACATCTGAATTGTTCTTTGGGAGTATTGAAATAGAAGCTTGAGAAGGCCAACGTCCTGGGGTCAAGGTACCTTGCCTGCATTAGCGCTCTTCTTATCTCCTCAGCGCCATAGTAATCGATGATCTCTTTCCAGTCTGATAAGGAGCCTTTTGAGCACACCCTTGTAATAACAAAAATCCGGTGTTTATCCCAATCGATGGAACCATAATCAACATCCCAGAACAAATGCATTGGAAGATTCATTTTTGGATGATCTGCAGTAAGTCAAAGATAATCAAACTTTATTAAACCAATATATATTTCTTTAGAACCTTCAACCGGCAGTGCAAATTCCCCTTCTCTTCAAAAATTCGATATTCCGTCATGCCGATCCGCCGGAGGCGGAGAGGCATCTGCCAGCCAACAAAATTGCATCCCATAGCTAATTAACCCCTGAAACTTTGGAACCCTGGAACCCTGAAACTTTGGAACCCTGGAACTTTGGAACCAAAATGTAACATGTGTGTCAGCATTTGAAACATGTCTGTTAGACAAGCCCCCCTTTGCGGTTGTAACTTTACAGGAAATTATTTTTACAACCAATTAAAACCATCAAACCATGAAAAAACTTATCATCATCATCACCCTTCACGCCTCACTCCTCACGCTTCACGTGAGCGAAGCGCAGATCATCCATGTGCCCGCCGACCAGCCAACGATACAGGCGGGGATCGATGCCGCTGCTGACGGCGACACGGTCCTGGTCGCCGACGGCACTTACCTGGAAAACATCAACTATAACGGCAAAGCCATTACTGTCGCCAGCCACTTCATCACGGATGGCGATACCAATCACATCAACAACACCGTCATCGACGGCAGCCAGCCGGCTAATCCGGACTATGGATCGGTGGTGACTTTTATCACCGGGGAGGATACGACCTCTGTTTTAACCGGCTTCACGATTACAGGAGGGACCGGTACGCTGTATTCATCATTCTTCAATGCAACCATCGGAGGAGGTGTGTTTTGCAATGGGTCCGGAGCCCGGATCGTTCACAACCGCATCCAGGGTAACCACGTTTCCCACGTTGACAAAGCAGGAGGAGGAGGGATCGGCAGCATCTTCCTAAACCAGGACAGGTGGATCATTATCGAGCACAATACCATCAGGGATAACTTCGCAAACACCTCCGGTTTTTCCTGCTTTGGCGGAGGGGTATATTCCTGCAACAGTGCCATCATACGAAATAACGTGATCGAAGATAACCATTGTGATAATCCGGATGCCTTGTCTCCACAAGGAGGTGGTATTTGCCTGGAGAGGCTGCCCGCCTCCGATACAGTTTATGCCAGGATCTATGAAAACATCATACGGTATAATACGCTTGATGGAGTTTATGCAATGGGTGCGGGCATCTATTCCCATAAAGTACCTGTGGAGATCATGGACAATGTTATCACCCATAATTCAGCAAATGCTCTGGAAGAGGCAGATGGGGCTGGTCTCATGACCTATTATACTCCCGGTGCCGTTAAGATCATCAATAACACGATCAGTCACAATAGTCTTACTGCTGGAAATATTCCAGCAGGAGGTGGGATATATGTCATATACGCATACGAATCCTGTGTGATCGAAGGAAATGATATCCAGCACAACATGTGTTCGGGATATGGTGGCCATGGAGCAGGGATTGTGATCCGGAGTAACTATTGCAGAACGGATGTGATCAACAATGTCCTGGACAGCAATTCCTGCTCAAGCACCCAAAGCTCCACCGGTCCCATCATGAGGATCATTACCCCACATGATGAAATTTATCTGGTAAACAATGAATTTACATATAACTCAGCCACGAGCTTTAACTATGCCTATGGAGGCATCTTTGTGTGGGATGCGCTGGACATCAAAATTGTTGTTGACAGGAACAAATTCCTGTATAATCACACTGACAGGTATGATGGAGCCTTTTATGCCCGGAATTCAGACAATATCCGCCTGACCAATAATCTTTTCATGGGCAATACAGCAGGAAGGAACGGCGCAGCAATCGTCCTGGTACAATTATATGAGGATGAAACGGGTGATTCATTCATGACCCACGGTGAGGCACCCTATGCTTCAAAGAGTTTTTCAAAAAACAGAAAGAATCGGGTTGACTACCACACCTCCCTGATCAACAACACCTTTGTTCAAAACGAGGCCGGATGGTATGGAGGAGCCATATTGTTAAACTTATATGACTCGCTCTTTCCTGTATTGATGAATAATATTTTCTGGGAGAATACCGCAGGTTTGGATGGGAAGGATATATATAATGACGGGACGGACAGTGTATACATCTATTATTCGAATATTGACCTGGAAAGCATTCACGGGAAATGGGCCGGTAAGGGGAATATTTTTGAGGATCCGGGTTTTATTGATGACGAATGCCACATTGACGAGTCAAGTCCTTGCATAGACCTTGGAGCGGATTCCCTGCAGGTTGAAGGAGTGTGGTACTATGCTCCGGATCATGATTTAGATGGCATTCCCCGTCCTTACGGGGATGGTTTTATTGATATAGGCGCATTTGAATGTGATGTATTCCCCGGAATTTTCTATCCAACTCAACATTCAACACTCAACATTCAAATCTATCCCAACCCGACAAATGGCATTTCGCATTTCACATTTCACATTTCTCAATATCAATGGGTTTCATTGAAGATTTTTGATTTGCATGGCCGGGAAATGGCGGTGGTTTTGGATGAAAAACTGCCGGCGGGAGAGCATAATGTTCAATATGACATGTCGGGGCTGCCGGCGGGGGTGTACGTTGTTGAGCTTAGGGCAGAGGGCGTAGCGCATAGAGCGGTGGTGAAGGTGATCAGGATGAATTAGGCGATTGTCAATTGTTAATTCTTTCGTATCTTTATCCTTAATTACCGGTGCCATAAATCCAGTTGATCCGGGTTTCGCGTTAACCTGAACCTTGCCTATGCACAGGCAGTCTTACAAAGTAACCTT
>JAWOHY010000185.1:0-7254 GCA_046484945.1 Bacteroidales bacterium | reverse complement strand
GACATTTGTCAGTCCGATGGTGAGGTAAACCATTTCGCCATAGTCGAGCTGGCCGTTGCCGTTGCCGGCGGCATCGTTGATCTCTACTGTTGCAATGGTGATATATGCGCCATCCGGCGGGATGACATTTACATCTTCGTATATCGTGGTTTTGTTGAAAGCTGTCACAACCAGCCTGGCTGCGCCCGGGTTCAAGGTGTGGTCGATGGTAACCAGGCCATCTTCGTTGGTAATGCCGCGAAAATACTGACCATCCTGGCTGATGGCTACCATGGCGTTGGGTACAGGACCGGCAGTATCGGTCACATTGGTTGTAAATGGTATCCCAACCATGATGGTTGAGTTGGAGAGCGAGATTTCAGCAGGGGGTGCAGTTCGTGCCTGCAGGGAAGGATCGCCGAAGAAGATCCAGGTTTGGGCCGTTTCCCAGTCGGCGCTGCCGCCCGATTCGGTGCACATCAGTGTGAGGCCGTTGAAAACAATGGAACCGAGCGTAGTACGCTGCCCGGTGGTGGTAATGCCGTTCTGGTCCGGGTAGAGTGAATAATCGTACCCGCCGATGAGGATATCCATGAAGTAATCCTGGCCGCGCATCGGAGGAGCCCAGGGCTGGCTGATGGAACCGCCCAGGAACATGATGGCGCCGCCGTCAGGTTGACGTAACCAGGCCTCCCCGAAACAGGTCCCGAGATCGAAATCGCCATTATTGCAAGCTACGGAAATGACGAAAGGCAGCATGTCGCCATTGGTCAGGGCAGCTACATCGGTGTTGCTGAAACCGGTCGTCCCCCAGCCCTGGCCCCAGCCATGACCTGTATAGTTTATCACACTGACGCCGGTATTGACGGCATTGTTGACCATGGCTTTCGTTGCACCCGGATCGTAAACCGGGTAATAGGTCTCATATGTAAAGGGCTCCAGCTTGTTATCCCAGATCACATCGTTGTGTTCCCAGTCCGACTCGCCGTCATCACCGTATCCCGCCCCTTCGTGAGAAGCGACACCAGCTGCGCTTTGATACCATATTCCCCCTGCCTCGGGATATTTTTCATAATGGATCGCTTTATTGACCTGTATGGTCACATCATTGGGAGAATTCGCCGAAAACCTCCCGACGGCAATGTCGGCGAAATCATCCGTCCCGACAACACAACCCACCTGCGGATCCATCGGGCGCCCATATGAATTGGTCGTGCATTTGATGTCTGCCCAGTCACCTACCAGCAATACATACAAAATGTCATTGTTATCGTCGTAGGCGCTTTGTACAACAGGATTCACCACAGTGTTCACCGGAACCACCTCTACAAATACGTTATAACCTTTTTCTCTCTTCCAGTCGACGTAGGGCTGAATGGCAGCCTCGTCCCGGGCTGTAGTAACAACCAGGATATCACCTGTTTCACCAATCTCCAGGTCGTCCCTCGATGCCGATCCATAGTTGATAAAGACGGAACGGTAGATACCATCCATTTCCCGTAAAACCCTGTCCGATACTTTTGCCAGTGGATTGACCGGTGTGGAACCGTTCTCCGCGAGCCTGACAGTCAGGCTGGTATATACCCTCAACACCTGCCGGGCGGCATTGTACCGGAAAGGATAAACATACACGCTGGTCCCGCGAATATCCCTCAAAATAAAAGGCTCGGTGTTGGTGGCCAGGGCATGGGGATACCATTTGTCGGTGATCGATTTGGGGTCAATCTCATAAGGAACCGTTGCCGGGTCCTGGTCACGGTAAATGACACCGCGGGAAGGCACCAGCGGATGATTTAGTGCAATTTCCACGTAATCGCCGGGGATCACTTCCAGTGTCACATTTTTCACAGGATCCAGCATCACCGTTGCATTCAGGTAGGGCAGTTCTGCAAATCCCTTTTTCTCTGTGACAATTTGCCGCTCAAAGTCTATCTTTGAGTAGACGTTTCCTTGCAGGAGAATTTCCGTAACGGCGTAGTCTCCAAGGGTGAAATGCAGCTGATGCGACCCGTTCCGGGGCTGCGAATATTCAACCTGGAAACCATTGGAGGCCATCAGGGCTGTGAAGGAAAACAATAAGACTATAAGGGAAAAATGCTTTTTCATATGGTGTCAAATTTATTAGATGCAAATATAAGCATATTATCTTGTGATGACCAATTTCCGGGTTACCCATTCATTTCCGGCTTTCAGCACACCAAAATAGATGCCTGCCTTAAGGTAACCGGTTTCAATGCCGAGGCGGTGATAGCCCTCAGTCAAAGGTTGCTCATCGACTGGCATGCCTATCTTTTTACCGGCGAGATCGAACAAGGTTAACGACACCTTACCATGGGAAGGCAAATGCAGGTAAACAGCCGTTTGCTCCCGGGCCGGGTTGGGATGGAAGTCCATGGAAAGGCCTCCCGCTGCCAAACGCTCATCCACTGAGACGGTGGGTGCAATTCCCGGGAAAACGATAAAATCGATCCAGGCGGCGTCCATGCCTGAAGCGACGGAATAATCTTTGCTGTAAACCCACTTGAACGTATGTTGCCCTGCGGTTACCGGGAATGAAAATCTCTCCCAGTCGAGTTCACCGTCCCAGCTTTCCATTATCGTGTTGTCGATGTAAAAGCCCAGCCAGTCGTAGCCGGTGCCGTTGGGGTCATCTTCACAAGATACCTTGCGGTAAAACGAAATGCTGTCGTTCATGGCCACATCCATGTCGATCAGCAATACCGTGATCTGGTTATTGCCGATGGCTCCCGACCTGGCGGAATAGGTGCCTTCGTAAACGTTGCTGGTGGTGATCTGCCAGGGCTGGTTGCCTCCGTGGTACCAGTTGAAGGCCTCAAAGTCACCCGTTTCGAAATCCTCGACCAGCAGTCCGACTTGGGCATAATAGACCGCTTCATCGGAATATGGCTCTGAAACCATTGAAAATAAAAGGTCAACAGAGGTTCCTTCTTCAATCTCGTCAGCCAGTGTAATGGTAAAAGTGGCCTGTTGCATATCGTTCCAGAGAAGTGTATCGATCGTTGTGCTGTCGTTATGGATAGTGATATAAGGACTGTAGGACTGTACGACGGTAAGAATGTCATAAGCGTTGCAGTGGCCGGTGTTATGGCAGTTCAGCACCAGGTCGACTGTTTCGCCGGGATCGAGTCGTCCGTTGCCGTTGCCGCCGGCAGTATCCACTATGGTCAGGCTGCCGATGTTCATCACCGGGGCATTCAGCAGTACCTGGAAAGAGGAATTCCAGACCTCCCGGGTACTATCGTCATGGATGACCACCTGGAAAGATACCACATGCTGATCCGGGATGGAATCAAATACCCCGAAACTGAAAGCCTCAGCCTGCATGACGGAATCCTGCATAGCAATGGTTCCGAAATTCTTTTCATCCCAGATAATATTGATATATCCATCTTCGGATTGCAATGTGGCGGTGACATTCATGGCATCGGAATTGCCCCAGTTTTTCAGTTCCATGTCAACCATCACCTCTTCCCCCGGTTCAATCAGCCCGTTGGTATCGGGGGAGTCGTGAAGGATATACTGGTTCATAAGCACATAGGGCCCTTCGGGATTGGCAATGAGCACCTGGTCTTCAAACGGCTGGTAATTCTGGGCGGTAACGACCACATCGGCGGTTCCGGGCACTGTGATCCCTGAAATATCGATCACGGCCATGCCGTTACTGTCGGCCAGTGCGGCGCCATATAGCTCCCCGTCGAAAGAGAGCGCGGCATAGGCATACGGGACGGCCTGGATGAGAAAATCGGGGCTGCCCAGCGGGACCAGGGGGTCGTAAGTAACGGGCATGGCAGGGGGCATGGAGAAATAGACCATCAGGGAAGGGTCGCCCAGCAGGTTATAGGCTTCCCAGTAATATCTGGCAGATCCTGGCTTGCCCTGGGTGACCGCCAGGTTGCCGGCGTAGATCATCTGGTCGGCAGTCGTGTACCATTCGGCAAAGGGCTCCCCGTGCGTATGGAAAGCCCGGTCGTAAAAACCCAGGGAGGTCTGCTCGTAAGGGGGCGGGTTGGTGGCGATTTGCCCCACACCGACACCGAAGTAATAATCCTCGTCCCAATATGTGCTGTTGGAAGCGCCGATGTAAGCCACCGCGCCTTTGTCAACCGCCCGGAGCAATGCTTCGCCGAAACATTCGTTCAGCTGGTATTCACTGGAAGAGCAGCAATTGCCTACCAAAAGGCCATATTTGCCTTCGTTTTGCAGGGCGGGTATATGACTGGTGGTAAAACTCGGATCCCCCCAGCCGCTGGGAGAGCAATGCGCCGTGTAGTTGCCGAAAGTCACCCCGTCGCTGATGTTCTGGCGGATATTCGCCGCATTGCTGCCGGAAGAGGGGTAAAGATAGGTATGGGAGAAGATCCAGTTGTCTTCATTAAAGTAGTTGATCGTCCCGTAATTGATCTGCCCGTTGCCATGGGTAATGGCATAAGCGCCATCCATTCCGGCAACCATTACCACGGTATCCAGGTAGGAGGGTTCGGGCATGGTGTATTGTTCGTACATCAGCGTTTTGTCGATCTGTGGTTGCAATTGCGCTACATTTTGCGCAGAGAATCTGCCATAAAATACATCCGGGAAATAATCGCCGGTATATTCGCAATAGTAAAGATCGGTGACATGCCCGGCGGCCACGCCGTTCCAGGTGGGGATTTGTGCAATATCGCCCACGAAGAGAATGAAGGTCGGCGCCGGATCATCCGGCGTGGCGCTGGTATAAAGGTCTTGTAAATAGCTCTTGATCTGTGTGGTGGTATTTCCAACAGCAGGATCGTCGGTATACGCTTCGATCACCGTGAAACCCTTGCGGGTCTTCCACTCGATGAACGGCTGCAAGGTAGCTTCGAACATGCGGTCGGAAACGAGAACATACTTGATCGGGTATCTGGCGAAATTTTCCCTTGAGGCATTTTCCGGTTGCCGGTAATTGATCAGCGTGTTGAAAACAGCATCGAAATAATGGTTCCCATAAACCTGCTTTTGCATGGCTGATGCTGCCGGATCACCGCCTTCAAAAATGATCTCCAGCTCCAGCTGCTCAAAGATCCTTATCTTTCCCTTTAATGGATTGTATTGCACCGGGAAGATATCAAGCCTCCCGATGTTTGCATTTCTCATCATACCTAGTGATTCCACTTCTGCAAGGTTTCCCGGCATGAAGGCGTCAACCTGGTACGCTCCTTTTGCATATACGAAACCAACCGGTTCGCCTGTTTTGGGAATGGGTGGCTGGTGAGGGAAAAGGGGATGACTGATGCCGAGATCATCCAGGCTGAATTCCCGGAAAGTAGAACTGATGACACTGACCAAAACCCGTGCGCCGGCCGGGATCTCGATCAACTCGCTTTTTACCGGCAGTTCGGGATGGCCGAAGGCACCGCTGTAGGCGTAGTCAGGGATGATGACCCGGGTGAAGATGCCCTGTCCGGTTTTAATGTCCGACGTGGCGAAATCCGAAAAGTGCAGGGTTACCCTGAACCCCCGGGCAGTATTTTCAGAAACCTTTAAAGTATTGTGATGTTCATTCAGTTTGACGGGATTTGCGGCGATTGATGCCATATTGAACAGAAGCATTGCAATTGATATGGCGATCAATTGTCCCTGGCGAGTAAAAAAATTCATAAAGTACCGGTTATGGATTAAGCAAAGAATTTATGGAATCAAAACATGCAAAAGTATAGATTTTTCTATTGGGACTTATCTCATCAACAGATAATTCATCTTTCCTGAAAGATATTTTCTGGAGATTTGCCGCACAGGGTACCAGGTGGTGGCCAGTCCGATCAGGATCACAGTGGCCAGCACCATCAGGAAATCGGTAAGCTGCACCTGCACCGGGTAGGCGTCGACGATATAGGAGCCTTCCCCGCCGCCGAGTTGCAGCAAGCCAAGTTCCTGCTGCAAAATAGCGGTCGCTCCGCCCAGGATCAGTCCCAGCAAGCCGCCCGACAGGGAGATGAGCAGGCCTTCCGCGTAAAAGATCCTTTTGATAAGTGGTTTCCCGGCTCCCAGGCTCCATAGAACGGCAATATCTTTCTTTTTATCAATGATCAGCATCGACAGCGAGCCGACCATGTTGAATGCAGCGATGACCAGGATAAAGGTGAGGATGAAATAGATCGCCCATTTTTCCGATTTCATGACCCGGTATAACATAGCCTGTTGTTCGTACCTGTCTTTGATGACGAATGAGCTGCCCAGGATGTCCTGCAGCGATTTTTTAACAGCGGAAATGTTAGTCCCGCGTTGCAACCCGATCTCCAGGGCGCCGGTCTCATCTTCAAATTCCAGCAGATCACGGGCCATGCCAAGCGGCACGATGACATGCGACATGTCGAATTCCTGCTGGATGGCAAAAACGCCGGCCACGTTCACCTGCCGGCTGTTAAAAGCCTGGTCGGGCAGGCCGGTCAGCACCCTGCGGGTCCGCTTGGGAAGATAGAGCGACATGGGTACGGCGAACTCCTCGGGGTAGATCCCCAGGTAATAGGCCACCCCGGCGCCGATCACCGAAGCGGGCCGCTGCTCGCTGCCCAGGGTGTAATAACCGTTCAGCATGAAATCGTCCAGCGGGGTCATCTCTGTAAATTCATCACTCACTCCCTTCATTTTTACAATATGCTGCCGGTCGCCGAAACGCGCCAGGGCCGTCTCCTCCAAAGTCTCCACTACATATACGATCCCAGGTAATTGCTTGATTTTCTGCATTTCTTCCGGGGAAAGGCTGAAGGTCTTGCCCTCGGCAACCGTTACCTTCAGGTCTGGATTGAAGGAATTGAACAAACCCAAAACAAGTCCTTCAAAACCATTGAAAACCGACAACACAATGATCAGCGCCCCCGTTCCGATCATCACCCCGATCACTGATATGAAGGTAATGATATTGATAATGTTATGCGATTTCTTCGCGATGAGATAACGACGGGCAATGAAAAGTGGGAAAAGCATGTCGCAAAGATAATTTATCTTTGCCACCATGGCGTCATCCCGGTATAAACTGCTTTTGATCAATCCATTTTCACAATACAAGAAAAAGGAACTGGTCGACGTGCACGCCATGTCGCCGCCGCTGGCTTTGGGGATCATAGCGGCCCTCACGCCGCAGCACTGGGATGTGGAGATCCTGGATGAGAATTTTGAAGACTTTGCATACAGGCAGGCTGATCTGGTCGGGATCACGGCCATGACGGCATCGGTGAACCGGGCCTATGAGCTGGCTGGCATCTACCGCGATAAAGGAATCCCGGCGGTGATCGG
>JAWOHY010000117.1:0-8876 GCA_046484945.1 Bacteroidales bacterium | reverse complement strand
CTTTGGGATTAGGACGCTTTAGCGCCCGGCTGCCCGGCCAAATCTTAGAATTCGGCCAATCGGCCAATCACCGCTCCCCGGTCTCACCTGTAAAACATCATCTCCATTACATACTCATACACCTTGTCGGGCAGGAAATACCGCATGTTCCGGCCTTCCCGGATGGCCTGGCGGATGAAGCTTGAGGAAATCTCTATCTGAGGGGCGTCGAAGAGCAGGATGCTTGGATGGCCGGCATACGGGCCCAGGTCATAGCCGTGGCGACGGTATACATAGAACTTGTTGTTGTTCAGCAGTACCTCGTGGTTCTTCCACTTGTGAAAGGTGGGGAAAATGTCGGTCCCGGCAATCAGGACAAACTGGTGATCGGGATATTTTTCTTCCAGGCGAACGATGGTATCGATGGTGTAGGAAGGCTGCGGCATTTTGAATTCGATGTTGCTGGCCCTGAAGCGCGGGTTGTCTTCTACCGCGAGCTGCACCATCATGTACCGGTGATGGTCGGCCAGAAGGGTTTTCTTGTCCTTCAGCGGATTGTGCGGCGAAATGACGAACCAGATATCGTCCAGGTCAGTGTAAGCCAGCATATAGCCGGCGATGATCAGGTGCCCGGTGTGGACCGGGTTAAAGGAGCCGAAAAACAGCCCCACCTTTTTCGTTTTGGGTGTTTCTTTCATGTTTCCAGGAATTGCCTGACTGCCGTTATGGCCTCCGATACGGCCTTCTCCAGGTCGTCGTTGACGATCACCCGGTCGAACTCACCGGCGGATTGCAGCTCCTCAGCCGCCTTTCGCAGCCGCATGGTGATGGCTTCCGGGGTATCGGATGAGCGCAGTTTGAGCCTTTTTTCAAGTTCTTCCGGCGAAGGGGGCATGATGAACAGCGACAGGGAGATTTCCCCGAATTCCTTTTTCAGGTTGATCCCCCCTTTCACATCGACATCGAAGATCACATGATGCCCGTTGGCCCAGATGCGGTCCACCTCCGACTTTAGCGTGCCATAGTAGTGATCCATGTAAACCTCCTGCCATTCGAGCAGCTCACCGCGGCTGATCTTTTCCCGGAATGCTTCGGCGGTGATAAAATAGTAATCTATGCCATGCATTTCGTTTCGCCGTGGAGGGCGACTGGCAGCTGAGACCGAAAACTCCAGGTCGAGGCCGGCATCCAGCAACCGCCTCACGATGGTGGTCTTGCCGGCGCCCGAAGGGGCGCTCACGATGATGCACTTTCCTGCCATCTTATAAAATATTGGCCAGCTGTTCCTTGATCTTCTCCAATTCATCCTTCATCTGCACAACAATTTTCTGGATCGATGCGTCATTGGCTTTGGAGCCCAGCGTATTCACCTCCCGGCCGATCTCCTGGGCAATGAAACCCAACTTTTTACCCGGAGCCTCTTTCGCGTCCAGCGTGGTGATGAAATAATCGCAATGCTGTTTCAGCCTGGTCTTTTCCTCGGTGATATCCAGTTTTTCCAGGAAATAAATCATTTCCTGCTCCAGCCTGTTTTCATCGTAATTATTTTCCTGGAAAAACTCTTTCAATTGGGCCTTGTAACGGGCCCTGATGATTTCGATCCTGCTTCCTTCGAAGGGACTGATATCTTCCAGCAGGCCCAGGATACGTTTTATTCGTAATCTGAAATCCCGGTCGAGTTCGGCCCCTTCGGCCAGCCGGAACTTTTCCACTTCCTCCAGCGCCCGAACCGTAGCCTGACTGATCACCGTCCAGTCTTCCTCCGTTAATTCTTCTTTCTCAGATTTTAATACCTCCGGCATACGTACCAGGATCGATAACAGGTCGCTCTGCCCCGCTTCCGGTATCGATGTCGCCAGATCCTTCAACTGGGCATAGTAATGCAGCGCCAGGTTCTTGTTGAGCATCGTGACGGGTTTATCGTCTGTCGATTCTATGGTGATCGTAATGTCGATCTTCCCGCGCCCGAGCTTCTGGGAGATAAGTGAACGGTATTCCAGCTCTTTCTCACGGTACACCGAAGGGGCCCGCAGATTGATATCAAGGGCCTTGCTGTTCAGCGACCGGATTTCGATGGTGATGGACCGGCCTGGCAGCTCCGCCATGCTTTTGCCATACCCTGTCATGGATCTGATCATGGTTTTTGAATTGTTAATGCAAATATAACCCGCCTTTTGATATAATATACTTTCTATCTTTGTGAACAGTCAGTTATCGCTTTCAAAAAGTACCACAGGATGTCACCGGTCAGCTCATTCCGGCTTTTTAATTCCCCTGAAAAATACTTTGAGGAAATGCTCAGGGATATTTCAGGGGCAAAGAAATACGTTTTCCTGGAGTTTTATAAGTTTTACAATGATAAGATCGGTGACCGTTTCAGGGATGCGCTGGTGAAAAAAGCCCGGCAGGGGGTTGAGGTGAAGGTGCTGATCGATTCATGGGGGGCTGCCGTAACCGATCACTATTTCCAGGAGTTGATTGACAATGGGGGACAGGTGCGGTTTTTCACCAAGATCAAGTTTGTCGTCGACTTTTTCACGAAGAACCATCGCCGGAACCACCGGAAGATGCTGATCATCGACGACAGGGTCTCATGGATCGGTTCGGGGAACATCACAGCCTACAGCCTTTCATGGCGGGAACTGATGCTTCGGCTGGAGGGAGAACTGGCGCAGTCGTTCAAAAAGGTGTTCAACCTGGATTTCAGGATCTATAACACCTATTTATACGAAAAGAACTCATACATCAGGCTGATCCGTCATGGCGATTACGAAATTGTCCGGGATGTTCCATCCATTACAAAAAAACGGATCAACCGCAAATTCATTCAACTGATCAAAAATGCGGACCAAGAGGTCATCATTGAAACGCCCTATTTCCTGCCGGGTTATAATCTTCGGAAAGCGCTGATGGATGCCTGTAAGCGGGGGGTGAACGTAACGGTCATCGTGCCTCAGTACTCCGATTTGATGCTCGTGGATATCCTCCGCAACCGTTACATTGGCCCATTGCACCAGGAGGGGCTCAAATTCCTTTACTACCTGCCGGCCAATCTTCACAGCAAAGCCTTGCTGGTTGACAACCAGGTTTTCGCGATCGGTTCCCCGAATTTCGACTACCGGTCATTTCGCTATATGCACGAGATCGTTCTGGTCGGCCGTGAACCGGCGATTGTTGCGCAGCTCAGGGAGCACATGGAGGAAACGATCAGGGAGAGCGTTCCCTTCAATTACCAGAAGTGGCGCTACCGTCCGCGCTTGCAAAAGTTCGTCGAATGGCTGCTGCTGCCTTTCCGGCACTTCTTTTAACGGGGATTTATTTTTTCTTCCTCCCGAAAATTCTACCTTTGCAAAGGATTTTCTGAATAACTATAATACGATTTTTTATGGAAATGACTGATGTAATGACCTCCCGCAAAGCGATCGAACTGGAGGAAAAATATGGTGCACATAACTACCATCCGCTGCCCGTAGTGCTGTCGCGCGGCGAAGGGGTTTATGTCTGGGATGTCGAAGGGAAGAAATATTTCGATTTCCTGTCTGCCTATTCGGCGGTGAACCAGGGGCATTGTCACCCCCGGATCATTCAGACACTGGTGGATCAGGCCAGGACCCTCACCCTGACCTCACGGGCTTTTTATAACGATACCCTGGGGGTATATGAAAAGTTTATCACCAAATACTTTGGCTATGACAAGGTGTTGCCTATGAACACCGGTGCCGAGGGGGTTGAAACAGCCCTGAAAATATGCCGTAAATGGGCTTATGAGAAGAAAGGAATTCCGGAACCCCATGCAAAGATCATTGTATGTGAGAGTAACTTCCACGGGCGGACGATCACGGTGATCTCCATGTCGACCGATCCGGACGCAAGAAGCGGTTTTGGCCCTTACACACCCGGTTTCATCACCATTCCATACAATGACCTGGAAGCATTGGCAGGGGCGCTGAACGACCCGCATGTGGCCGGCTTCCTGGTCGAGCCCATACAGGGCGAAGCGGGTGTTTTCGTGCCGGATGAAGGGTACCTGTCGAAAGCATATGCCATGTGCAAAGAGAAAAACGTGCTCTTTATTGCCGATGAGGTGCAGACTGGCATCGCGCGTACTGGGAAACTACTGGCTTGCGACCATGAGAAAGTCCGCCCCGATATGCTGATTTTGGGCAAAGCGCTCTCCGGAGGCGTTTACCCGGTATCCGCCGTCCTGGCGGATGACGACATCATGCTGGTGATCAAGCCTGGCCAGCATGGCTCCACCTTCGGCGGCAACCCCGTCGCGGCTAAAGTGGCCATTACAGCACTGGAGGTGATCCGTGATGAAGAACTGGCCGGAAATGCCATGCGGCTGGGCGCTATCTTCCGGGAAGAACTCCGGCGTATCAAATCGGACAGGGTTGAACTGGTGCGCGGAAAAGGATTGCTCAACGCCGTTGTGATCAAAGAGAAAAATGGAAAGTCTGCCTGGGATGTCTGCGTGAAAATGATGGAGAATGGCCTGCTTGCCAAACCCACACATGGGCATATCATTCGTTTTGCACCGCCGCTGGTGATCACAGAAGAACAGGTAATGGAAGCAGCCGGCATTATCAAAAAATCCCTGATGGAGATTGACTGAAAAGCAAAAGACCACGCGAGCGCGTGGCCTTTTTGCCGATTATTAACCAAACCAAAAGAGTTATTTGAAGGACTCAAATAACTGTACCTATGAAAACTTATTTACTCATTTCAATTTAAATTCGTTCTAAAGAACAAAAATATACAAAAAAAGTTCAGAAGTCCAGTTTTTTTTGTTAAAAATTTCTTAAAATTATATTTCGACGATTAGCTTAAGGTTTATAAGCCTGGGTGTCAGATAATTGGGTACAGCGTATTGCCGGTTGTTCACATCTTTTACCCAAATATAGGAGACGGTATTATTGATGCCGAACAGGTTGAAGATCTCCAGGCTGAGCCATGCGTTATCGATGTGACGCAGCGGATTTTTCTCCTTAAAGCGGGTATTCTCACCGATGAGCAGTTTGGAGAATCCAAGGTCAACCCGCCGGTAGGGTGGGTAGCGTTGCGTATGCTTATACCGGGGCGAGTCGGGTGGTCCGAATGGAAGTCCCGTACCGAACACCAGGGTAAGATGGGCTTTGAACGAAGGGATCAGGGGAAGATAATCCTGGAAGAACAGGGCGAAACTGACCCGCTGGTCGGATGGGCGGGGAATATACCCCGGTTCATAGCGGATGCTGTCGACCGCCACCTGGTCGGGTGTATAGCCGGGAATGATCTTTACCCCGCTTTCATTGAAGTAATCGTAGTAGAAATCATCGATGATGTCTTCTGAAGTTTTGAGGAACGACAAACTGGCCCATGATTCTGTTCCCTTTATAAACTCCCCGTTGACTTTGAAATCGATCCCGGTGGCGTAGCCGCGGGCGCTGTTCTCGGCCGTATAACGGATCCTGACGTTATCGACGTAATAGGGGATCAGGTCATCGAGATATTTGTAATAGGCTTCCGTCGTGAATTTAAAAGGCCGGTCCCAGGCCAGAAAGTGCAAGTCGACACCGCCCACGATGTGGATGGATTTCTGGGCGCGAATATCGGGGTTTAAATTACCTTCCAGGTCACGCAGCTCTTTGTAGAATGGCGGCTGGTAGTAATACCCCGATGAGAGGCGGAATACCACATCGCGGCGCCACATGGGTTTGTAGGCGATCGTTGCCCGGGGACTGACCAGAAACTGCCCGTTGTAATCCCAGTAGTGGAACCTGACACCGGCGGTGATGCTCAGGTCGCGGCCATTTCCCAGCAGGTCCCATGAGTTCTGAAGATAGCCCATCAACCGGTTGGTAGAGAGGCTGATGTTTGTCCTGACAACATTTTTCAGTTCCAGGGGGTCTTTGGGATCGGTGATGCCGCCGATAACGGTCGGCGGGTTCGGGATGACGAAACCGGCCGAATCGACCAGTTCCCATTCGCTCAGCCGGTCGCGGATCTCTTCGTGCTGGTATTTCACCCCCCACCTCAGGATGTTCCGTTTGTAGAACCAGGTGCCTTTGTGCTCTGCGTTGATCACCCCGGCATCAAGGTAATTCCGGGCATGTTCCATGAAGGTCCCGACGCCCTGTACTTCCACCACATTGCCGAATTCTTCGCTGCCGAGGGCGTTTTCGAGCCTCCCGATCCAATACTGGCCGCGGACGTCGAAAGTCTCGCTCTCCTGCGTTTGAAATCCTGACACGATGAACCGGAGACGCAATGCATCGCCGGGGTTGTAATCGACCGTAAAGGCGCCCAGTCCCATGCGGTATTTGTCAACCTCCTGCCCGTCGAAGTAGATCGTCAGCCGGTAGGCTTCCTCAATCGTCCCGAAATTGGTCTGACGGCTTTCAGGCACCAGCAGGTAAGAGTTGCTGGAATAATAACCCAAGGCTGAAAGCCTGATCCTGCTGGTCAGGTCGTAGGTGAAAACGCTCTGGACATCGATGAAGTTTGGTTTATAGTTTCCCTTGGTTTCCAGTGATTTCAAAACATACTGATTGGTTTTGTAGCGCACCCCGGCCAGGTAGGTGAATTTGCGGTTGCGCGAAAGCCCTTCGATATGGCCTTCAGCGCCGAGCAGGCTGAGCTGGACGGACGCGGCGGCCGAATCGGGTTTACGGTAGGTGATATCGAGCACCGACGACATTTTATCGCCATATTTGGCATCCCAGCCGCCGGCTGAGAAAAGGATCCCCGAAACAAGGGTTGAATTGACAAAGCTGAGCCCTTCCTGCTGGCCCGAACGGATCAGGAAAGGGCGGTAGATCTCTATGCCGTTGACGTACACCAGGTTTTCGTCGAAATTTCCGCCCCTGACGGAATACTGGGAGCTCAGCTCATTGCCTGAGCTTACGCCTGGAAGGGTTTTGAGCATCGCTTCGATCCCCCCCGTAAGGGTCGGTATGAGTTTTGCCTCTTTCGGGTCGAGCCTCACATAGTTGTAGTTCCTGATCTGGCTGTCCCGGATTTCGACGGCTTTCAATTCGGTAGGCCTGAGGGTCAGGACGACATCCAACTCCCTGCTTTCTCCCGGGCGGAGGGTCATTTGGAATCTTCTCGGCTCATAGCCGATGAAGGAATAGTCGACCACCACCTCGCCCCCGGCGGGGATGGTCAGCCTGTAATTCCCGTTCCCGTCGGTAGTGCTGCCCGTCGCAGTTCCCAGGATCGCTACATTTACCAACTCGATCGGTCGCTCCTCCTGGTCGGTGACCTTCCCCGACAACACGGCATTGTCCTGCGAAAACAGCACCAGGGACGCCATCCCTGCCAGCAGCGACAATACCAATTTCCGTATGATCTTCATCAGGAGCAGGCGGCTATCAGGGTTTATAATCTTGTCGTTTGAATTTCCCCTCCTGCCAGGCTTTGAAGAACTGTGCCCAGGCAAAGGGGTTCAGCAGCGAGATAGGCTGGGTCTGACCTGCATAATAAAGCTTGTTGACCTGTTGGTCGATGTAATGGCGGTAATTCATGCTGCCGTCCATTGGCATGGCCTGCGCCCTCACATAAAGGTCATAACGCGACAGGTTCTTGCGGGCGATCTCCAGGTCGTCGTCGGGAATGTCCAGGTTGAGGAAGGCCTGCCTGAACTGTTCCCGGGTGGGCCAGGGATAGATGACCGTTTCGGTGAGATAGATCGTGTCGGCGGTCATCACCTGGAACATGGTATAGCGGTTGCTGGTGATCGTATCGGGAATGATGAATGCAGTTTTTTTGAAACCTATGGCAGAAAAGTCGATGGTGTCACCTTTCCGGGCTACGAAGGAGAAATAGCCGTAATAGTCGCTGATGGTTCCGAATCCTGTGTTACGGTCGATGATATGGGTGAAAGGGATCGGGCGGAGGCTATCGCCGGTGACAACGGCGCCGGAGAACTGCACCAGGCCTTCGTAATATTGCTCGCGGTGTTTTTCATCCTGTTGCGCACCGGCCAGAAAAGGAATCAAGAGGGAAAGCCATATGATGAACAGGGTATATTTCTGCATTTTCCTGATGATAATATGCTTATGCTGATAATTAAAAAACACCGCAAAGTTACGGATTACCTTTTAACGGCAGGTACCGATTTTTATTATAAGGTGGATTATCACAAGATCAACTCTTCGTGTTCCTTCGTAAAACACCTTTGTGACCTTTGTGTTAAGAAAATGGAAAATCAAAAATCTATTGGAAAAGCGATGGCTTTATTTCGTCGTATACCCCTTTTCGCGGGCCTCTTTCAGGCAGGCAGTGATCCCTTTCTTATTGATGGTCCGGATCGCTTCGGCGGAGACCTTCAGGGTGACCCACTTGTCTTCTTCGGGGATATAGAACTTTTTCGTCTGCAAATTCGGTAAAAACCGCCGCAGGGTCTTGATATTGGAGTGGGAAACCTTATGTCCTTTTATCGGTCTTTTGCCAGTGATTTCACAAACGCGTGCCATGATTCGTCGTTTTTCCGGTTACTTTTCAAAAATGGAGTGCAAAGAACGGAATTTTTTTTGAGATAGCAAAGGGTTTTTTTGAAAAATTACCTTTTGCGAAATCTACGTACAAATCTGCGTAAATCTGCGAGAAAAATGACAGAGACATTAATTTATCATCATCCGTCAGCTTCATGCTAAGGATATAATTCCGAAACAATCCCCTCAAATAAGGAAATAAGGAAAACCCGGTCGAACCCCGAGGCAGGGATGGAGTCCCTTAAACGGTCCTCAAATTCGGGTACCCGGTGATCAATAGAATCGGCATGGAGGATCAGCCAGTAGGCGTTGAGGTTGTTTTTCCGGTAAATTCTGAGTTTCTCCGATTTGTTGCTGATAGCAACTTGAAGATGTTCTGTGAATGATGCAAATGAGACAGGATTGATGACATACTGTGCG
>JAWOHY010000091.1:0-3615 GCA_046484945.1 Bacteroidales bacterium | reverse complement strand
TCAACCGTAAAGTGCCTCAATATCGGCGCTTCGCTAACAATGCGCAGGCCTGATTTGATATCATCACGGCGGTCCCAGATATTTTTCAGGCAGGCGGCCACGTAGTTCATATGATTGTCGGTGTATACCCTTCTCGGGATGGTAAGCCGCATCAGTTCAAGTTTCGGGTACCTGTTTTCGCGGGTCACCGGGTCGCGGTCGGCCAGCAGGGTACCGATCTCTACTCCCCTGACGCCGCCTTCCAGGTATAGCTCCACCGCCAGTGTCTGCGCCTGGAACTGCTCCTGTGGTACATGGGGCAGGAACTTACGGGCATCGACAAAAATGGCGTGCCCGCCAAATGGCTGCTGTACCGGGATGCCGTAATCTGCCAGCAACCTGCCCAGGTAATCCACCTGCCCGACACGGGTTTCGAGATAGTCGAATTCAGTCCCCTCATACAGTCCCTGCGCCAGGGCGTTCATGTCGCGGCCCGACATTCCGCCGTAAGTAATGTACCCCTCGAATAAAATATTGTAAACACTGGCTTTTTTAAACAGGTCTTCTTCCCTGAATGCGATGAACCCGCCCATGTTCACGATCGCATCCTTCTTGCTGCTCATGGTCATCACATCGGCATAGCCCATCATCTCCTTCACGATATCACGGATCGTCAGCTTTTCATAGCCCGGTTCGCGCGTCTTGATGAAATAAGCATTCTCGGCAAAACGGGCGCCGTCGAACAGCAGCGGGATACCGTATTTTTTCGCCAGGGCATGCACGCCCTTGATATTCTCCATCGATACCGGCTGTCCGCCCGGCGTATTGCAGGTGATGGTCACAATGACCATCGGCACCTGCTCCCTGGGGTGGGTAGAAAGAAATTCCTCCAGTTTTTCAAGGTCGATGTTCCCTTTGAACGGATGATAAACCGAAGTGTCATACGCTTCGGCAATGGTGCAGTCGACCGCTGTGGCTTTCCGGAACTCAATATGGCCCTTGGTCGTGTCGAAATGGGCGTTGCCGGGGATCATATCCCCCTGTTTGACCATGACGGAGAAAAGGACATTCTCAGCGGCCCTCCCCTGGTGCGTGGGGAGAAAATACTCGAAGCCGAGGATCAGCCGGATCGCCTCTTTCATCTTGAAATAGGAAGAAGCGCCGGCATAACTTTCGTCGCCCAGCATCATTTCCGACCATTGCTGGTCGCTCATGGCGCCGGTCCCCGAGTCAGTCAATAAGTCAATGAATACCTGCCCGCTCCGCAAATTGAACAGGTTGTACCTGGCATCTTTTATCCACTGCTCCCGCTCCGATTTCATGCTGCGGTAAAGATGCTCCACCATTTTTATCTTATAGGATTCAGCAAAAGGCAATTTCATGTTTTGATCTGGATTTTAACAATTGATATTAATTTCGTTGTTCATTTGATTGCTGAGGGCAAGAAATGAACTAAAACTCATCCCTGCATTTGATGTTGAGGAAGATGTGTTTTTTCGATATGAATTGCCTGAAAATCATGTATAAATGTCAATATGACACTTCAAAAGTAAAAAATATTTTAACTTTTCAAAAAAACTGCAACCGCTGCGTAAATTTTTTGTCATTAACCAGTGAAACCTTTAAACGAAATATCGGAATTGGAGCTGAACGATTTAACCAGGGATGTCATTGAACGGAGCATTAAAGGGGAAAGGCAGGCGCAATACAAGCTTTACGGTATGTATGCCAAGGCCATGTACAACATTTGTCTTCGCATGATGCACAACCGGGAAGAGGCGGAAGATATGCTGCAGGAAGCCTTTAGCGAAGCGTTCCGCCGTATCGGCAGTTTCCGGCACGATTCCACCTTTGGCGCATGGTTGAAGCGGATTGTGATCAACCGCTGCATCAATGAGCTGACCAGGAAAAGGACAAAGCTGGAATACTTTGAGGACATGACGCCGTTTGAAGAAAATGAGGAAAAAATGGATGAGGAACTGCCTGCATTATCGGTCGATAGCATCCGTAAGGCCATGGATCAGTTGCCAAAAGGCAGCCGGTTGATCTTCTCGCTTTACCTGCTTGAAGGTTATGATCACCAGGAGATCTCCGAAATATTGAAGATCAGCGAATCCAATTCCAAGACGCAGTACATGCGTGCGAAGCAGAAAATGAAAGAATTACTCAAATCACAGGTATATGAAGCCGGATAAACTCGAAAAATACATACTCGATCATCGGGAAGCTTTCGACGATCAGGAGCCCGATCCCGCGATGTGGGACAGGATTGAAAAACGCAGAGCGCCTGTGCTGAGGCTTCACTGGCAGGGCATTGCCTGGAGAGCGGCGGCTGTGGCGGTGATCTTCATTGCCTCCTATTTTTTCCACGACTATATGTCGGGCCGGAAAGCCGCCCGAAATGATCTGTTCACATGGAGCCAGGATGGCGAACCTTCTCCGATGCTCAGGGAACTGATTGAAGCCGATGCATATTACACTTCGCTGATCGATCTCCGGAGAAATGAAGTGTACCGGCTTACCGAGGCATATCCGGAGATCAGGAATGAGATCGATTATGAATTGATCGCAATGGACAAGGTTTTTTCGGAATTGAAAGAGGATTTAAAAGATAATACTTCCAACGAGGAGGTCATAGAAGCGATGATCCAGAATTACAGGCTGAAGCTTGAAATCCTGGAAGATATGCTTCACCGCATCAAGCAGGCGAACGAACAGCAAAAACAACAGCAGGATGAAGACAACATTATGGTTTATTAAATACCTGGGCCTGGCGCTGATACTGGCTGCAGGCACGGCAGCAAATGCGCAAACATATGAGAGAAGCCGCTCCCTGCGCAAAGCATTCAGGGCAGGGCCGAATGTCGAGGTGCAAATCATCAATAAATACGGCGATATTCACATTGTCCCGTGGAGCAAAGATTCGGTCGTTTTTGAAATCGACCTGACCGTTATATCCAACAAGCAAGCCAGGGTGGATAAGATATTTGACTATATCGATTTCAGTTTTAAATCCACGGCCTATTATGTTATCGCTCAAACAGTGTTTAAAGGGCAAAGTAACTTCTGGACCGAGATGACTGACATAGCCGGCATGATCTTCAGCACCGGCACTACCACCCGGATCGACTACACCATCTATTATCCGGCCATTAACGACCTGAAGATCGACAATAAGTTCGGAAATATCTATACCACCGAACATCCAGGAAAAGTTGACATCACCCTGTCGAACGGCGATATGAAAGCCCACGCTTTCCTTGGCCCTGCGAGGCTTAAGCTCGATTTCGGCATTGCGAACGTGGACCAGGTTACAAACGCTAACATCTCACTGGGTTATGCCGAACTTATTATTGAAAACGCAGGCGAGCTGAACCTGGAAACCCGTTCATCAAAAATCAATATTAACTCCTCCGGCAAAATACACATGAATTCCAGGCGCGACCGTTATTCCATCAGGGAATCGGATGAGATCTCCGGAGACCTGTTCTTTTCCTATCTGACCCTTGATAAAGCCAGGTCGAGGATCAACCTGAAATCCAATTACGGTGATATCAAAGTAATGGGCATTTCAGGCCAGTTTCAGCGCATGGATTTCATTTCCCAGTATTCCGACATCACCCTATATATTGATGA
>JAWOHY010000074.1:0-34897 GCA_046484945.1 Bacteroidales bacterium | reverse complement strand
GGCATTGCGCTGAGCAAGAGCCTTGTTATAATTGATCAGGTCATCCAGATAAGCCCGGTCGAACTGCGCAATAACCCCATCCAGGTATTTCCGCCTTACTTCGCTGCCTGCGTTGATCAGGTCGCGGTCGTATGGCGATACCATCACCAGCGGATAGAGACCGATGTGGTCGGCCAGGCGGTCGTATTCTTTCTGGTTGATTTTAAATACTTTGCGTTGATTAACTTTCTGGATACAGGAGACCAGGTCAGGCACATCACCATTCTTCATGAAAGTGCCATGTATACTGAAGAATTCCTCACCGTGCCTCACGTTCTGAATATCGACCGGGTTAAAGGCGCTCTTACAGAAAGAGAGATAGTGAACAGCGTCCAGAAGGTTGGTTTTCCCCGAACCGTTATCTCCGATAAAGCAATTGATCTTGTCAGAAAAATCGAGCGAAACCTCCCGGTAATTCTTGAAGTTCGAAAGTGTCAGCTTTTGAAGATACATGGAATCTATTGTTGCTGCTTCCCGGCAAAACCGCCCAGGTTAACCACGACAGTAATGTGATTGGGGCTGCCGACGAGGTGATAGGAAGAGCGGGCGTAGCTGAAGTGAAATTGTGAAACCCGCAAACCGATGCCCCAGGAGAATCCTACCAGGGAGAGTTTATCGGGGACCTTCATCTCCTGTCGCCGGAGATAGTTATATCCCAGCCTGACACTCAGTGATTTGGCAATGATCACTTCGCCGCCCAGCACAACGTGGCGCATCAGGTTATCGGCGAATTCATCGATTCCGCTGATCTTATCGGGTTCCCCGATAAATCCTCCGCCATTGGACGGGTCGGGCGGGATCTCGTACCGGAGGTTCCATCGCTGGAGTTGTGTAAGCAAAACCGAAATCCGGAAGGGAATGTGGGTAAAGCGCTTAGACAGGCCTGCCTGGATCTCAAAGGGAAGTGGTTCATGGTTACCGGATTGATAAGCCACGATTTGATAACCAATATTTCTAAGGATAAGGGATGCGGTGAAGTTCTCATCTTCACTGAAATAAGAACCGGCCACATCCACCGCCATCCCGAATGAATTATAAGACTCCAGGTGTGAATAGATGAATTTCAGGTTGGATCCAACCGCCCATCGGGGTGTCAGCAAACGGCCCCAGCCGATGTTCAGGGCATACTCACCGGCGCTGAAAGTCCCATATTGAACCCCGGCCGCATCAGCTTCCTGGAACTTGCCGTAATTGATATATTGCATCGTCCCGACGAAGCTTCCCGCTTTATTGAAAGTCCTGGAATATTGGGCAAACCCGTAATTTATATCGGTAAAATAATCGACAAAGCTCAGGCCCATCTGGTTGTGCATGTTCTCATTTATCAGTGACGGATTGGCCAGCGTGAGGGTAATATCATCATCATTGATCGCCAGGAAATGACCACCCATAGATGCGATCCTGGCAGAATTCGGCAGATTCAGAAACTGGTACGTGCCTCTCCCGCCCGACTGTGCCATCGCACCGCCGGTTATCATCAGGAGGATTGTTGATAAAAGTAAAGTTCTTATCGTATTTCTCAACTGTCCGGTTTTAGCGTTTATTGATTTGCTAACGAAAAATCATATTTTATATTACATCCATTTCACAAATAATCATAACCACCGTATGACAATCGTATGACCATTGTCACTCCCTCATCAGGTTCAGTGCCGCGCCGGCCCGGAACCATTCGATCTGCTTTTCATTATAGGAATGGTTCACCGGAAAAGATTCACGGCTGCCATCCTGGTGTTGCAGTACAATTGTCAGGGGTTTTCCGGGCGACATTTCTGTCAGGCCGATGATATCTAACACATCATCTTCCCTGATCTTCTGATAATCTGCCGGATCGGCGAAAGTCAAGGCCAGCATGCCCTGTTTTTTCAGGTTTGTTTCATGGATCCGTGCAAAGGAGCGCACCAATACCGCCCTGACGTTCATAAAACGCGGTTCCATGGCGGCATGCTCACGCGAAGATCCTTCTCCGTAATTCTCATCTCCCACTACCACAGACCCGACACCTGCATTCTTGTAATATCGGGCAGTAACAGGCACTTCACCATATTCACCGGTAAGCTGGTTTTTCACCAGGTTGGTTTTCCCGTTGAAATCGTTCACCGCTCCGATAAGCAGGTTATTTGAGATATTGTCAAGATGGCCCCGGTATCTTAACCACGGACCGGCCATGCTGATATGGTCGGTGGTGCATTTGCCGCGTGCTTTGATCAGCAGGCGGAGCCCTTTCAGGTCGGTGCCCTCCCATGCCGGAAAAGGATCGAGCAATTGCAGCCGGTCGGATTTGGAATCCACGATCACTTCCACGCTGCTGCCGTCTTCGGCAGGAGCCTGATAGCCCGCATCCCCCACCTCAAAACCGCTGGGAGGAAAGTCCAAACCCGAGGGTTCCGATAACTTCACCTGTTCCCCGTCTTCATTGGCCAGCGTATCGGTCATGGGGTTGAATTTCAGGGTCCCGGCTAGTGCATATGCCGTTACAATTTCAGGTGAGGCAACAAAACCATGGGTATTGGGGTTTCCATCGTTTCGCTTTGCAAAGTTGCGGTTGAAGGAGGTCATGATGGAATTTTTCTCCTGCTTGTCGGCATTATGGCGCGCCCACTGGCCAATACAGGGACCACAGGCGTTGGCCAGCACCACCCCGCCGATCTGCTCGAAAATATCGAGCAGGCCATCCCTTTCGGCGGTATACCTGACCGTTTCAGAGCCCGGGGTGATGGTAAATTCCGATCTGGCTTTCAATTTATTATCCAGCGCCATCTTAGCCACCGATGCGGCACGTGTGATATCTTCGTAGGATGAATTCGTACAGGAACCGATCAGCCCTACTTCCAGTTTTTCAGGCCAGCCGTTCTTTTCCACCGCCGCAGCAAACTCCGAAACCGGCGTGGCCAGGTCGGGTGTGAAAGGGCCGTTAATGTGAGGTTCCAGCTCGCTCAGGTTGATCTCTATCACCTGGTCAAAATATTTTTCAGGATGCTGATACACTTCAGGATCTCCTGTCAGCTGCACCTTTACCTGGTTCGCAGCGTCAGCCACCTCCGCCCTGCCGGTTCCCCGCAGGTATTGTTCCATTTTACTGTCGTAACCAAACAATGAAGTTGTGGCCCCGATCTCGGCGCCCATGTTGCAGATGGTCCCTTTCCCGGTGCAGGAGATCTCCAGCGCCCCCGGTCCGAAGTATTCAAGGATATAACCGGTGCCTCCCTTGACGGTGAGGATGCCGGATACTTTCAGGATCACGTCCTTAGGCGATGACCAGCCGCTCAGCCTTCCGGTAAGCTTCACCCCGATCAGTTTCGGGAACTTCAGCTCCCAGGGCATGCCGGCCATCACGTCCACCGCGTCGGCGCCGCCCACGCCGATGGCTACCATTCCCAGCCCCCCGGCATTTACGGTATGCGAGTCAGTGCCGATCATCATCCCACCCGGAAAAGCATAGTTCTCCAGAACCACCTGGTGGATGATCCCTGCACCCGGTTTCCAGAAACCGATGCCGTATTTATTACTGACGGATGAAAGAAAATCAAACACCTCCCGGTTGGCATCCAATGCCACCTCCAGATCTTTTTTTGCACCTATCCTGGCCTGGATGAGATGATCGCAGTGTACGGTGCTGGGCACGGCCACCTTGCTCCGGCCCGCCTGCATGAACTGCAACAACGCCATCTGTGCTGTAGCATCCTGCATCGCCACCCGGTCGGGATCAAAGTTTATGTAATCAGCTCCCCTTGTATAGGGCCCGGGACCATTCTCATCTGATAAATGGGCATATAAGATCTTCTCGGTCAGTGTAAGCGGGCGACTAACCAGTTTGCGGGCCTGTACAACTTTTTCTTCCAGTCCTGCATATACCCGGCGGATCATGTCGATATCGAAAACCATATGTGTTAGTGTTGAGGTTTAAGGGTTAAGGTTTAAGTTGAGGTTTAAGTTTTAAGTGTTAAGGTTTAAGTGGATTATTAATTTGCAAAAGTAGGGATTTTCCGGCAATGAAGCATTTGAGCGAACCTGAATCCTTCTATCCTTTTAACCTCTCCTGGTAAATAATATCGCTATTGGGTATTATATTTGCCTGATAATATATTTTAAAATGATTCGTTCTCAAAAAATGAAGCTACAAAAAATTACCCCGTTATTACTCTTCCTGCTCATCAGTCTTTATTCCAACGCGGCCTATTTACTGATCCCCATGGACGACACCCAGAAGAACCATCTGAAAGCATATGGCATCGCTTACTGGGTGCTGACATACGATGTGGAGATTTACTGGCTGCTCAATTACCGCGGTGGCAGTTACATGTTCCAGCACAATAAAGCCTTTGAAAACGAATGCATTATCCGTGGGGTGAGCTACCAGGTCATTGCCGATGTGCAATCCTCGGCCATTCTGCGTGAAATCGCAGACCCCCAGGTAAACATGGACGCGGTGAAACTGCATAAGGCCCCCAAAATTGCCGTTTACTCCCCGAAAAACAAACTCCCGTGGGATGATGCCGTTACCCTGGTGCTGACCTATGCTGAAATTCCATATGACCTGTTGTATGATACTGAAGTCATTGAAGGAAGATTGCCTTTGTATGACTGGCTGCATCTTCACCACGAAGATTTTACCGGGCAGTACGGTAAATTCTGGTTTGCCTACCGCAATCATCCCTGGTACCAGGAGGATGTCAGGACTAACGAAGAGACTGCCCGGATGCTTGGTTTCTCCAAGGTATGTGAAATGAAGCTGGAGGTTTCCAAGAAGATCAGGGAATACGTATCCGGAGGCGGCTATCTTTTTGCTATGTGCTCAGCACCTGATAGTTACGATGTCGCACTTTCAGCTGATGGGGTTGACATCTGTGACATCATGTTTGATGGGGATCCAATGGACCCGGATGCACAATCGAAGCTGAATTATCACAATTGCTTTGCCTTTACCGATTTTATCATCAGCACGAACCCATACGAATATGAAATTTCATCGATTGATGTTACGACAACCAGGCCCAAGCATTTGAAAGAGGGAAATGACTTTTTCACTTTGTTCGAGTTCTCAGCTAAATGGGACCCCATTCCGACCATGTTATGCCAGAACCACACCCAGGTGATCAAGGGATTTATGGGGCAGACCACTGCTTTTAACAAAGACCAGGTCAAAAGCAAAGTGCTGGTTATGGGTGAAAATAAACCGGCCAATGAAGCCAGGTATATCCACGGAGAATTCGGCAAAGGATTCTGGACCTTTTACGGAGGTCATGATCCCGAAGATTATTCGCACCGTGTCGGAGATCCGCCCACAGAACTGGACCTCTTTCCCAATTCACCCGGTTACCGCCTGATACTGAATAATATCCTGTTCCCGGCTGCACGGCAGCAAAAGCGGAAGACTTGATGAGGGCGTAGGGCGTAGGGCGTAGGGCTTAGGGCGTAGAGCGTAGGGATTGGGGATTTGTGATGAGTTATTTTATGTAATCGAAGAATTGATTATTGTCGAAATAGAAGTAGAACTGGTTGAAGCAGCCGTTTTCGGTTAAATAATCGATATCTCCCGTGGGGACTTTGGCGGCAGGAACGGTGATCTGGCTGAATCCGCCGGATATCCAGAAACATTCGACCTGATTGATCAACGGTTCCAGTATCGTTAAAGAAAATGAATATCCGTCAGTTGAAATGCCCGCCGCTGTGCCACTGACCAGCAATACATCATCTTCGTAGATGGCCGGTGTGGCTGAGCCCTCTTCCCAGACAAGCACAAATTCAGTTGTCATCTGAAAACCAAGTGTTTTGGCTGTATCCGGCATCATGATGCTGGAAGAGGTCACCTTCATTGAATATTCAACTTTATTCTGCGAATTGAAACCGAGGTTTTCAATTTCTATGCTGGCTTCGGTTAAAAAATCATCCACGAAAAGGCTGTCAGTTGTGATATACGCTTTCACTCCTTCATCAAAAACGGCTCCGGTAAATACAGCATAAAATGCTCCCCGTCTGAACTTATTGTCATCGCACCAGCGATTTACATCCCCATAACCGAATTTCATGGTGTTTTCCATCTGGTTGTAAACCACATCACAATAATCAATATACGCATAACCTGTATTATGGACCAGCGTATCATGGATCCCTTTCAAAAAGGTATTGACAATTTCAAATAAAGCATCTTCGGCCCTGATGTAATCTTTCGCGGTTAATACGTTGGGATTGAAATCGATCTCGGAAGATTGGTCCTGGCAGGAATAAGTTCCGGAGATCATCAGTGAAAGCAGGAAGATATAGGTCAGTTTTTTCAAAATCATTTTAGTTTACTGTTAATTAACTTTCTAAATCAGGATTTATTTTCTCATAGACCAAAAATGAATAAGAAAAATCGACGGTATCGTCATCTTCATGATCTTCCCGTTCAATCAGTTTCCATTGACTAAAGTCAATTTCAGGGAAGAATGTATCGGCTTCAAAATCCCTGTGCACCAATGTCAGGTATAGCTTTGTTGCGTGCGGCATGAATTGCCGGTAAACGGAACCACCCCCGATGATAAAGCTCTCTTCGGCATCATGGCAGTATGAAAGCGCCTCAGGTATCGAATATACGGTGATGCACCCTTCAAATTTTTCATCCGGGTCATTGGTAATCACAATATTTGTGCGATTGGGTAGTGGCCTGACCGGCAATGACTCATAGGTAAGCTTGCCCATGATCACCTGCTTGCCAGAAGTGATCTTTTTAAACCTTTTCAGGTCATGCGATATATGCCATAATAATTGGTTATTGAGTCCGATGGCATAATTTCGGGCAATGGCTACAATGATAGAAATTTTCTTCATACCGATATTTCTCCTTTGATGTGCGGGTGGGACTGATAATTCTCCAGCCTGAAATCTTCAAAGACAAAGTCGGATATACTTTTGCGCTCCGGGTTCAGGATCATTTGCGGCAAAGGATATGGGGCCCGGCTAAGTTGAAGTTTCACCTGGTCAATATGGTTCAGGTAGATATGCGCATCGCCAAGGGTATGAATAAATTCGCCTGGCTTGAGCCCGGTTACCTGCGCCATCATCATGGTCAGCAAGGCATAGGATGCGATATTGAAAGGCACGCCGAGAAAAATATCACAGCTTCTTTGATATAGCTGGCAGGAGAGCCTTCCTTTCGCCACATAAAACTGAAAGAGCAGGTGACAGGGGGGCAGGGCCATCCGGTTTAATTCTCCGACATTCCATGCGCTGACAATATGCCGCCTTGAGTCAGGATTAGTCCTGATCGAAGCAATGACATTGGATATCTGGTCAATCTTTCGCCCGTCAGGTGCAGGCCAGGAGCGCCACTGATAGCCGTAGATATGGCCCAGGTCTCCATTCTCATCCGCCCATTCATCCCAGATGGTCACCTTGTTGTCGTGCAGGTATTTCAGGTTTGTATCCCCTTTCAGGAACCATAATAATTCATGGATGATCGAACGCAGGTGAAGCTTTTTGGTGGTCATGACAGGGAATCCCTTTCCGAGGTCAAAGCGCATCTGGTATCCAAAAACACTGATGGTACCCGTACCGGTCCTGTCCTGTTTCTCCACGCCGGTCTTCATTACATGATCCAGTAAATCCAGATATTGCTTCATGATCACATCGGTTTTTGTCAGGAGAAAAGCATACCGATAATGGTGGCGGATAACAGGGATGCCATACCTCCTCCCAGCAAGGCTTTAAAACCAAGCCGCGACAGGTTCAGTTTCTGTCCTGGCGCCAGGGCGCCGATGCCCCCGAGTAAAATCCCGACAGATCCCACATTGGCAAAACCACACAGCATGTAAGTCACCATAATGATTGATTTTTGCTCTGTAAAAACCCCGGCTGCCAGTAAATCCTTCAGGCTGATATAAGCGATCATTTCATTCAGGATGATCTTTTCACCGAACAATTGGCCTACGAGTGTAATGTCGGGTCCGCTGACTCCCAGCAACCAGGTCAATGGCGCCAGTGCATATCCCAGCATAAACTGGAGGCTGATATGTTCATATTGCCCGGCCGACAAAGCGGCAATGGCCTGGTTCAGGTTGGTCCAGTCGCCCACCTTCATCAGGATAAAATTAACCAGGTAGACAAAAGCGATGAAGACGATCAGCATGGCAGCCACATTGACGGCCAGCCGTATCCCCTGCCCTGTTCCGTTGGCAATGGCATCCAGGATGTTAGATCCCACTTTTTCCCTGGTAATCCTGATCTCGCTGATGATAGGGTCTGTTTGCGGGACCAGCAGTTTGGCCATCACGATGGCGCCCGGTGCGGCCATGACAGAAGCCGTGATCAGGTGCTTGGCAAACAGCAGTTTCCCCTGCGGGTCATCCCCTCCCAGCAACCCAATGTAAACTGCCAGCACCCCGCCAGCGATAGTTGCCATCCCGCCCACCATCACCAGCATGATCTCCGACCTGTTCATCTTTTCGAGATACTCTTTGATCAGCAAAGGCGATTCGGTTTGCCCCAGGAAAATGTTACTTGCCGCCGAAAGGCTCTCTGCACCACTGACATACAAGGCTTTTGTGAGTAACCAGGCCAGCCCATACACCACCTTTTGGATAATGCCATAATAGAATAAAACACTGGTAAGCGCTGAGAAGAAAATGATCGTGGGAAGAATACGGAAGGCAAAATTGATCAGACCGATTTCCATTTCATTGGATACAAACGACTTAAATAAAAAATCGCTTCCGGCATTGGAAGAATCCAGTACCTTGATGAACATTTTGCCGACAAATTCAAAGAAATACATTACCACCGGAACCTTCAATACCGCCAGGGCGATCACCACCTGAATGGCCAGGCCGATCAGGATCGTCCGCCACCTGATGGCTCTGCGATTGGAACTCAACAGGTAACCCAGTCCGATCAATACGGCAATTCCCAATAATCCACGCAGGATATTCTGCATATTAACACCGTTGCCGGCTACATTGGCAGCGGCGTGTTCCGCCGGGGTAACCTGCCCTTGCAAGAAAAAGGGGAAAGCCAGGAAGGCAATGGCTATGAATATCTTAAATGTGATTCTCTGATGCATTTACCGTTTCTTTCGCTTGCTGATTTCATCCCTGATCATCGACGCCCGTTCATACTCCTCATTTTCTACTGCTTTTTGCAGCATCTCCTCCAACTCAGCCAGGGTATATTCTTCATATCCTTCCTCAGTGGAACCGACCGGTTCGTCCGGTGGAACCGGTCCCGTTTCCGTTACTTTCTCATCAATCAGCATTCCTGCCTCTTTCATGATCTGCTCATAGGTATATATCGGGCATTTGAAACGGATAGCCAGTGCAACAGCATCAGATGTCCTGGAATCGATCGTATTCTGGACATCATGGCTTTCACATACCAGTTTTGCATGGAATACACCCTGTTTGAACTGGTCGATGATCACCTCTTTCAATTGAATATGGTATGCGTTGGCAAAACTCTTAAAAAGATCGTGTGTAAGTGGCCTGGCAGGTTTTATCTTCTCCAATTCCACCGCAATCGCCTGCGCCTCAAATCCCCCGATGATAATCGGCAATCTCCTGTTTCCGCCGACTTCCCCGAGAATCAAAGCGTAGGCCCCGCTCTGTGATTGACTATATGACATCCCTAAGATCTCAAGCCTGATCTTGTCCATTCATCCTGTTGTTTAGGGTTTGCTTTTGGATGCATAAAAGTAGATTATTTTTCCGAATGGCATCCCCTCTGAACAAAAAAATATCATTGTTATTTTTTTAACAATAAATAATCGAACATCATTTTTATCGTTAAAGATTATTATTTTTGCGGACCTTCGATTTTGATTAAATAATATCCTGTAATGAACTCCAATCACTTTCTCAGAAGACATCTTGGCCCTGGTACCGGCGATCTCGAACACATGCTTGATTTAATAGGTGTCAGGACACTGGAACAACTGATAGATGAAACCATACCTGCCTCCATCCGTCTGGAGGGCGAACTGCAGTTGGAAGAAGGCATCACCGAACCGGAATACATCCGGCACATTCGGCAATTAGGGGAAAAAAATAAACTTTTCAAAACCTATATTGGCCAGGGGTATTATGGAACCATTATGCCGCCGGTCATCCAGCGAAATATCCTGGAAAACCCGGGCTGGTACACATCCTATACACCCTACCAGGCTGAGATATCACAGGGAAGGCTTGAGGCTTTGCTGAATTTCCAGACCATGATCGCCGATCTTACAGGCCTGCCGGTCGCCAATGCCTCTTTGCTGGATGAAGCCACGGCGGCGGCCGAGGCTATGATCATGGCTTTTAACACCAGGCCCCGGGACCTTGTGAAAAGTAACGCCTGCCAATTCTTTGTTTCGGAAGATCTATTCCCGCAGACCATTGACGTAATCAAAACACGGGCAGTCCCGCTGGGTATCCAGATAATCACAGGCAACCATCATACGTTCCGGTCGACTGAAGCGTTTTTCGGTGGGATTGTCCAGTATCCTGACCAGTATGGGGAAATCCATGATTACAGGGAATTTGTATCGCAGATTCATGAAAAGCAGGGGGTGGCAATTGTCGCTGCCGATTTATTAAGTCTGGTCTTGCTCACTCCTCCGGGAGAATGGGGAGCCGACGTGGTGGTCGGATCCAGCCAGCGTTTTGGTATCCCGATGGGATTCGGCGGCCCCCACGCCGGCTATTTTGCCACGAAAGACGTTTTCAAGCGTAATCTTCCGGGCAGGATCATCGGTATTTCGAAAGATGTAAACGGCAATCAGGCCCTTCGCATGGCGCTTCAAACAAGGGAGCAACATATCAAAAGGGAACGCGCCACCTCTAACATTTGCACGGCACAGGCGTTACTGGCAATTATGGCCGGTATGTATGCCGCCTATCACGGTACGGATGGACTCAGGCAGATCGCAGGTAAGATTCATCATTTAGCGGCCTCCCTTTCCGGAATCCTTGAAAAAGAAGGCGTTGAGCAAATAAATAAACTGTTTTTCGATACATTGCGGCTGAAACTCCCGAACGACCTGAATCAGGAAAAACTGAAACAGATTGCCCTGGCACATGAGATCAATTTTCGCTATATTTCAGATGGCAGCATCGGGATCAGCCTGGATGAAACCACTGAAGAAGGAGACCTGAACGATATTCTTACGGTGTTTTCAGAAGCACTCGGCAAAACCATTGAGAAATACAAAAGCCCGGGAGAAGGCCAGGAAATTCTGCCCGGCTGGCCCGGATTTTTAATCCGGCAAAGCCAGGTTTTATCCGCTCCATGTTTCAATCGTTATCATTCGGAAACAGAGATGATGCGCTATCTCAAGAAGCTGGAAAACCGTGATCTGGCCTTGAACCGCACCATGATCCCATTGGGATCCTGCACCATGAAACTGAATGCGGCGGCAGAGATGTTTTCCCTGAGCTGGCCTGAATTCGGAGCCATACATCCTTTTGTACCAGCCGATCAGGCTGCCGGATACCTGGAAATGATCCGTTACCTGGAAAAGGACCTGTGCGAAATAACAGGTTTTGCTGCCATTTCACTCCAGCCCAATTCGGGTGCATCGGGAGAATATACCGGATTGCTCGTCATCCGCCAGTATCATGCTAGCCGTGGAGACGATCGGCGCAACATTTGCCTGATCCCGGCCTCGGCCCACGGCACCAACCCTGCCAGCGCTGTGATGGCGGGGATGCAGGTTGTGGTGGTCGGTACCGATCCGAAAGGGAACATAGACCTGGAAGACCTGAAACAGAAAGCCGAATTGCACAGCCATAACCTGGCAGCTATCATGATCACCTATCCCTCTACCCATGGCGTATATGAAGAACACATCCGGGAGGTGATCGAAACGGTTCATCATCATGGCGGACAGGTGTACATGGATGGCGCCAATATGAATGCCCAGGTTGGCTACACCCATCCCGGCCATATCGGTGCTGACGTGTGCCACCTCAATCTACACAAAACTTTTGCCATACCACATGGCGGAGGCGGCCCGGGCGTCGGGCCTATAGGCGTTGCCAAACACCTTGCCCCTTTCCTGCCCTCCCACACGGTGGTGACCACCGGTGGCGAGAAAGCCATCGGAGCCGTATCAGCAGCGCCATTCGGAAGCCCGATGGTGCTGCCGATATCCTACGGGTATATCAAAATGCTGGGTAAAACCGGACTTAAAGCGGCGACGGCGTATTCCATTCTTAGTGCCAATTACCTGAAGACCAGGCTGGAAAAACATTATAAAATCCTCTATACCGGCAAAAACGGACGAGTGGCCCACGAAATGATTCTCGACTGCAATGACTTCATGAGAACTGCTGGCATTACCGTGGCCGACATTGCCAAAAGAATGATGGATTATGGCTTTCATGCACCCACAGTAGCCTTTCCGGTTCCTGGAACATTGATGGTGGAACCAACAGAGAGTGAGCCGCTGGCCGAGCTGGACCGTTTGTGCGATGCCTTGATCAGTATCAGGGAAGAGATCAGAGAGATCGAAGAGGGAAAGGCAGACAAAACGTTGAATGTCGTTAAAAATGCCCCGCATACAGCCCGGGTGCTCATCGCCGATTCATGGCCTTATCCTTACACCAGGGAAAAAGCAGCATATCCGGTAAAAAACACTATTCAGGACAAGTATTTTCCACCCGTTTCCAGGATCGATGATGCCTATGGCGACAGGAACCTTATTTGTACCTGCAACCCGCTGGAAGATTATCAATAGTTTTTTTGTTTGTGATATAATTATTTGTATCTTTGCAACTTCATTCTGTAGAATTCCATTTTATATCTCATAAACCCTTTTCGATCGGAATTACGTACTTTACAGCTTCAAAGCTGGAACAATGTTCTTGAATCAACTGGCTTTATTGTTAGAACTTATAAATCATTGCTCATTTTATTTAAATCAACATGTACGATATTATTGCTCTGAATGGCAAATCCTTGCCTGAATTGCAGGAAATTGCAAAGGAATTGAATATTCCAAAATACGCCAAGATGGAAAAGCAGGACCTGATCTATCAGATCCTTGACCAGCAAGCACTGGCACCGACCAAGGAAGACAAGGCGGGTGAGACCGTTGAGGTAAAAAAATCAAAGCGCGGTCGCAAGAAAAAAGTCGTGGCGGAGGAGGAGAAAACCGCAAAATCAGAGAAAAAGGAAGACAAAAGCGAGGCTGTACCTGAGGTTAAACCTGAGAAAGGATCAGATGCTACCAAAGAAGACGCACCAAAGGAGGTGAAACGCCCCAGTTTTCCCAAGAAAAGGGGAAGAAAACCATCCCGGCCAAAAGATGAAGACGAAAAACCTGCAAAATCAGAAGAGCAGGAAGGTGACAAATTACTGCTGGATGTTGAAAACGGGGATGATGACCCGATCATTCTTCCGGAATCAGAAACTGAAATCGTCGATGTCGCAACGGACAACAACAACCAGGATAAAGATATTACAACTAAACCTGATGAAGGCCAGCCCCAGCAAAGAGAAACCGTTTTCAGACCAAGGCTCACAAAGAAAAGGGAGGAATTTTCCTTTGAGTACGAAGGCTTTATCAACGCGGAAGGTGTTCTGGAAATCATGCCTGACGGATACGGGTTTTTGCGTTCCTCTGATTACAATTATCTGAACTCCCCTGATGATATTTATGTATCGCAATCCCAGATCAAGCTATTCGGATTGAAAACCGGCGACACTGTGGAGGGAAGTATCCGGCCGCCTAAAGAAGGCGAAAAGTATTTCCCCCTGATCAAAGTGGAGCTCATCAACGGCCGCAGGCCGGAGGAAGTGCGCGACCGGATCCAGTTTGATTTCCTGACGCCCTTGTTCCCGCAACAGAAATTCAGGATAACGGATTATCCCGAAGCCGAAAAAAACAATAGCCTGACAACGAGGGTGATCGATATGTTTTCCCCCATTGGTAAGGGGCAGCGCGGACTGATTGTCGCCCAGCCAAAGACGGGTAAGACGATTATCTTACAGGAAATCGCCAATGCCATCAGCTACAACCATCCCGAAGTTTACCTTATCGTGCTGCTGATCGATGAACGGCCCGAAGAGGTCACCGAAATGCAGCGTCATGTGAAGGCCGAAGTGATCGCTTCCACTTTTGACGAGCCGGCTGAAAGGCATGCCAAGATCGCCAATATCGTCCTGGAAAAAGCCAAGCGTTTGGTAGAATGTGGTCACGATGTGGTCATCCTCCTGGATTCCATCACCCGCCTGGCCCGGGCCTACAACACCATTTCCCCCGCCTCCGGAAAAGTTCTTTCAGGAGGGGTGGAATCAAATGCCCTGCAGAAACCTAAGAGATTCTTCGGCGCAGCCCGCCAGATCGAAGACGGCGGATCGCTTACGATCATTGCCACGGCTTTGATCGACACCGGTTCAAAAATGGACGAGGTGATCTTTGAAGAGTTCAAAGGCACGGGTAACATGGAACTGCAGCTCGACAGGAAGCTCTCCAACAAAAGGATTTATCCTGCTATCGATATCGTGGCCTCCAGCACCAGGAAAGAAGAATTGCTGGTCGATAAAGACTCGCTGCAGCGCATCTGGATCCTTCGCAATCACCTGGCCGACATGAACCCGCTGGAAGCCATGGAGTTTCTCAAAGACAAGATGCGGTATACGCGCAGCAACGAAGAGTTCCTGATCTCTATGAACAGTTAGGGGCGTAGGGCGTAGGGCGTAGGGCGTAGGGCGTAGGGGTTAGGGTGCAGGGTGAAGGGTTTGTGGGTTGAGTCCGTCGAAATTGCCTGAGCTCATCAATAGTAAATTCCGTTGATGTAAATCCATCTGCTGCAAATATTGCTGCAATTCCTCCGGATCATTGAAGATTTTCAGACGGGGATCGGAAAACGCTTCCCTCACCTCCTCGTGTGTCAGATCGGGCAGGCGCTTCAGGGCAAGCGCATGTTCAGAATAATAAACGATAGCCTGGTCGGCCAGATCCATGCAACCCCGGTACTGGGGAAGAAAATCCTTGTTCAGGCTGCTGAATGTATGCAGTTCCAGGCAGGCAACAAGCTCCCTGCCGGGATATTGTTCCTTCACTGCATGGATGGTGGCTCTTAGCTTTGACGGGCTGTGGGCGAAATCTTTGAATATGGATGCAGACGGGCCGCTCCATAGCATTTGCAACCGTTTGGATGCACCTGTAAAAGATCCGATCGCCGCCAGGAACTGCATATCGCTCACACCCAATTCCCGGCAAACAAGCCACGCCCCATGTAGATTTTGAATATTATGCCGGCCAAATATCTTTAACGGAACCTTTTTTCCTTTCCAGATCAGTGATGTTACCTTGTCATTCACGACATACCCGAGATTTCCATACGACACCTTCTTAATATTCTGCCTGGACTGCTGCACCAGGCGTTGCAATTCCGGGTCATCTTCACAATAGATCAACCGGCCGTTTTCCTCAATCAGTTCAATAAATTGCACGAATTGATCCACATAATTTTCAAACGTCGGAAAGACATTCATATGATCCCAGGCTATACCACTGATCAATGCAATATCAGGCTTATACAGGTGGAACTTGGGCCTCCGGTCAAGTGCCGATGAAAGATATTCATCGCCTTCCAGTATCATGTAACGGGATATGTCTGAAAATCTTACCATCACCTCGAAACCTTCCAGCTGGGCCCCTACCATGTAATCGGTTTCAACGCCGGCATGATTCAGCACGTGCAGGATCATGGATGTGATGGTGGTTTTACCGTGGCTGCCGGCAATCACCACCCTGGTTTTATCTTTGGATTGTTCATAAAGATATTCAGGATAGGAATAAATCTTCAATTCCAACTCCCTGGATCTCAGCAGTTCCGGATTATCCGCCCTGGCGTGCATTCCCAAAATGACTGCATCAATTCCGGCATCGATCCGGGAGGGTTTCCAACCCTCGCTGTCCGGTAAAATCCCATATTTTTCCAACCGGCTTCGCGCCGGATCAAAGATCTCATCGTCTGAGCCGGTAACTTCAAATCCTTTTAATTTCAGAGCAATGGCCAGGTTGTGCATAGCACTGCCACCTATGGCTATAAAGTGAACCCTCATCATCAAATCAACTTATTCATTCAAAATTAATTTAATTATTACTTTTGCAGTCGAAATTATGGACGATTGTCATGATAAAAGAAAAACCCGTAGAACTAATTAAGTCGCTCAATGACCGGTTTTCACATCAGCCTGTCATTAATACCCTCCGTTTCTTCCTGGATGAATTTAAAGGCAGGATTTGCTTTTCCACCAGTCTCGGTGCGGAAGACCAGGTAATCACCCACCTGATTGCCGGTATCGATAAGAACACACCGGTGTTCACACTTGATACGGGCAGGATGTTCCAGGAAACCTATGATTTGCTTGATACCACTGAAAAAAGATATAAAATACACATTGAAGTTTATTTCCCTGACAAACAAGCGGTGGAAGAGATGGTAAATCAAAAGGGCATTAACCTGTTCTTTGAAAGCATTGAAAACAGGAAGCTTTGCTGCCATATCCGCAAAATAGACCCACTGAAGAGAGCCCTGGCAAAACATGATCTCTGGATCAGCGGTCTCCGCCGCGAGCAATCGATCACAAGGGAAAATCTCGAACTGGTGGAATGGGATCCCCTACACCGGAAAATCAAAATAAATCCGCTGATCAACTGGAAGTACGACGATGTCTGGTCGTTTATACACGAGCATGACATTCCCTATAATACTTTGCACGACAGAGGGTTCCCGAGCATTGGCTGTCAGCCTTGCACCCGCGCCGTGCAACCCGGGGAGGATATCCGCGCCGGCCGCTGGTGGTGGGAGCTACCTGAGCTGAAAGAATGCGGGCTGCATAAAAGATAGACTGTCAACTGAACCTGATCGCCTTTACCGGTGTGATTCTCCTGATCACGTATCCTGGTATCATGATGATCATCAGACAGGCTGCCAATGTGCCGGCGTTGATCAGTAAAATATGTGCAATATTCAGTGAAACAGGGACATACGAAACATAATATGATTCCTGGTCGAGGGGGATTAGCCGTGTATAGTATTGCAGCAGGAGGATCCCCAGACCGATAAGATTTCCCCATATCATTCCCTTGATGATGATCCGGGAAGACAGGTAGAAGAATAGTTTTCGCAATTCCGCATTTCGCATACCCAGGGCTTTCAATGTCCCGATCATGCTGGTGCGTTCCAGGATCAGTATCAGCAGTGTGGATATGACAGTAATGCCAGCCACCAGGATCATCATAATGAGGATGACCACCACGTTGATATCCATCAGTCTGAGCCAGTCAAAAATCTGCGGATATTTCCCTACAACTGTTTCTGCATTCAGGTCATAGCCGATCTGCAGGTAGATCATCTCCCCTAACTTTTCCAGTTCCTGGAAACGGTCGACAAAGATTTCAAATCCCGATACTTGATCCTGCTCCCAGTTATTGAGCCGTTGAACATGCCGGATATCGCCGATAACATTGGTTTGGTCAAATTCTTCCAGACTGGTTTCATAAATTCCCGTAACGATGAATCTTCGTCCCCTGGGCCGGGCATCCGCACCGCTTATAAAATACATCCGGGTAACATCCCCGACACTCAGCTTCAGCTTCCGGGCCATGATCCCTGAAATGATCAACCCGTCTGAAGCCGCTGTATCACTGAATGAGATTATTTCACCCATGATCAGATGTTTTTTCATAAAATTCCAGTCGAAATCAGGGCCAACCCCTTTCAGGATCACCCCTTCCATTTGATCCTCAGTTTTAATAATGCCTGCTTTCTGCGCAAAGACCTGGATATGCCTGATACCATCAGTATGAATGATATGGGGATAAAAAGGTTGTTTGGAACTGACGGGTGCGGTTTCCCATGATTCATTGGCATCAAAATGAGTGATTTGAATATGGGCGGAGAATCCGATCACCTTTTCCCTGATCTCATGTTGAAAGCCTACCAGGACCGACACAGAAAAAAGCATCACCGATAATCCGAGTGCCACTGCTGCAACTGCGATCCGCACCACCGGGCCGGAGAAATTTTCCTTATCTTTACCGCTCAGACGGTTGGCAATGAATGATGGAAGATTCACAAATACTATGGTTTTTACAAAGGTAAAATTAATTTGCCTGTTATCAATTCTACTGTCGTGCGGAGGGATCGGTACCGGAAACTCGCAGCAGACAGTATCCCGTAAACTCCGGTTGGTCAGCATGGATGAAATACAAACCGGGGCTGAGCAGACCCGTCTTTATTTTCCGTTTTTACAAGGAAAATCTCTCGGCATATGCTGCAATCACACAGCCCTTGTGAATGGCAGGCATCTCATCGACACCCTGGTGGAAAAAGGATTCCGGGTAAAAAAGATATTCAGTCCGGAGCACGGTTTCCGGGGTGAGGCAGCCGACGGCGATCTTGTCAAAGATGGAATCGATCCTTCAACAGGAACACTTATTATCTCGTTATATGGTAATAAAAAGAAACCGGAACCAGTTGATCTTCAGGGAATCGATCTGATGATTTTCGACATTCAGGATGTCGGGGCCCGTTTCTACACCTATCTGTCAACCCTGGCACTGGTAATGGAGGCGTGCGCGGAACAGTGCATCCCGCTGCTGGTCCTCGACCGCCCTAACCCTAACGGATTTTATATCGACGGACCGTTGCTTGATACGGCGCTCCGGTCATTTGTCGGCATGCATCCGGTGCCAGTAGTATATGGCATGACCATCGGCGAATATGCCATGATGGTCAACGGGGAAGGCTGGCTGGCTGGGGGCATACGATGCGACCTGCAAGTGATCCCGATCAGTGGCTGGGACCGTCAAATGATCGTCAGGCTTCCCGTCAGACCATCCCCCAACCTGCCAACCTGGGAATCGATATACCTTTATCCATCACTCTGCCTGTTCGAGGGAACGGTGGTCAGTGTGGGCAGGGGCACCGAATATCCTTTCCAGGTGATCGGCCACCCGGACATGATGACCGGAAGCTATGTTTTTACGCCCGAAAGCATACATGGTGTTTCAGAAAACCCGCCATTAAAAGGAAAAACCTGCTACGGCCAAAACCTGACCGGAGTGGCAGAAAACTTCAGTGCCAACGAACACCATTTTACCTTGAAATACCTTATCAGCTATTTTGAAAACCTGTCGATGCACAGGCTTTTCTTCAATAATTATTTTGAAAAGCTTGCCGGTGTCAAAGATTTAAGGATTCAAATCCTGAAAGGCATGACGGAAGAAGATATCCGCAAAAGCTGGCAAAAAGACCTGGAAGATTTTCAGAAAGTCAGGAAGAAATATCTTATCTATCCCGATTTCGATTAATTTGTTCTTCCGGGATAAACTTTCAGCGCCTCTTCCAGGCACTTCATGGCCTTTTTCAGCTCTTCCACTTTGAGCACGTATGATATCCTGACCTCGTCTTTTCCTTTGGAAGGATGCGAATAAAAACCGGTAGCGGGGGCCAGCATCACCGTTTCGTTGTTGTAGTGGAATTCTTCCAGGAGCCATTTGCAGAAGCGGTCAGAGTCATCGACCGGCAGCCTGGCCACCACGTAGAAGGCTCCCTTTGGTTTCGGGCAAAAGGCGCCCGGCATACTATTGATCGATTCCATGACCACATCCCGGCGGGCATGATATTCCTGGAGTACACGGTCAAAATATTCCTGTGGTGTATCGATGGCTGCTTCGGCAGCCACCTGGCCAAAAGTAGGCGGACTAAGGCGGGCCTGGGCAAACTTGAGGGCGGTTTTTAAGACCTCTTTGTTCCGGGTGATCAGGCACCCGACACGGAATCCACAGGCACTGTAACGCTTTGAAACCGAATCGATCAGGATCACGTTCTCTTCTATCCCCTTGAGGTGCATCGCAGAATAATGTGACAACCCGTCATAGACAAATTCACGGTAAACCTCATCTGTTATAAGGAACAGGTCATATTTTTTGACGATATCGCGCAATATTTCCAGTTCCTCCTTCGAATACAGATACCCGGTGGGGTTATTGGGGTTACAGACCAGGATCGCCCGGGTTCTTTCATTGATGGCCTTTTCAAACTCTGATATGGGGGGCAGGGCAAACCCGGAATCAATCGTTGAAATGATCGGTTTCACAACGGCGCCTGCATTGATGGCAAAACCATTGTAGTTTGCATAAAATGGCTCGGCAATGATCAGTTCGTCACCAGGATCAAGGCAAGTATTAATTGCAAAAAGGAGGGCTTCGGAAGCCCCGGCCCCAACCACAATTTCTTCGGGCGAGATGTCAATATTGTACCTTTTATAATATCCGGTCAGTTTTTGCCGGTAAGAATAAATACCGGCCGAATGACTGTATTCCACCACTTTCTGGCTAAAATTCCGGATGGCATTTAGGGCTACCTCAGGGGTTTCAATATCAGGCTGGCCAATATTCAGATGATATACTTTACGGCCTGCTTTTTTAGCCTTATCCGCATAGGGTACCAATTTACGGATAGGGGACTCCGGCATTTGCATCCCCTTTTTGGAAATCTTTGGCATGGAAATAATCTTTATTTTGGCAAATGATATATCCCGGCTCAGAAGGAACCGGGATATATATTATTGATCGTACCATTTATTTGTTAACGGGAGTCCCCTCTCCGGCGGGTTTTTCGGGCATAGCTTTTGCAGCAGCCGCTTCCACCTTTCCTTTAATCCGCAGTACAACCAGGTTATTCTTGGCATTGGACCGGATCGTGACGGTCTTATTGATCGGACCGGCTCTTTTCGTATTATATGTAACCTTGATCTCGCTGGATTCGCCGGGGAGAATCGGTTCCTTGGGCCATGTAGGTACCGTACAGCCGCAGGAAGATTGCGGTTGCTGCAGGATCAAAGGCTCTTTTCCCGTATTGGTGAATTGGAATGAGCTCACTCCGTCACCACCAAAAGCAACCGTGCCATAATCATGGACCAGCTTGTCAAAAGTGATTTCCGGGGCATTTGGATTATCTTCAGCTTTTACAGGCTGTTGCTGTGCCTGAGCGAAAATCGAAGAAACTGACGCGATAATGACCAAAATGATCAGTGATAACTTTTTCATTTGTGAATATTTAAATTTTGTAAGGCAAAAGTATTAATTATTTATTGAATCAGGCGAAATACGTCCATTTTTAAAATTTTTTAACAATAAGCTTGCCAAATCACCTGGCCTGCGCCGATTTTTCTATTTTAGCACTCTGATTATTTATCGCTCAATCAAAAACCATTATGATCAACAGGGAATTGCTAGAACCGGAAAGTATTGCAGTGATCGGAGGGTCTAATGACCTGCAGAAACCCGGTGGCAAAATACTAAAAAACATCATTGACGGCGGTTACAGAGGGGAGCTGTTTGTGCTGAACCCCAGGGAGGATCGGGTACAGGAATTGATTTCATACCGCGACATCAGCCAACTGCCCCGGGTCGAACTGGCGATCATTGTGGTGGCGGCAAAGTTTGTTCCCGGGATTGTCAGGCACCTGATCCAGGTCCAGCAAACAAAGGCTTTTATCATCATTTCTGCCGGTTTCAGCGAGGAGAGTGACGAAGGAAAAAAGATAGAGCAGGAGGTTGTGAAGATGGTGAATGAAGCGGAGGCGTCGCTGATCGGCCCGAATTGCATCGGGATCCTGACTCCCGCTTATCATGGGGTATTCACACTTCCCATCCCCAAATTATCGCTGACGGGATGTGATTTCATTTCCGCCTCAGGCGCTACCGCCTGTTTTATCATGGAAAATGCCATTCCGAAGGGATTGACATTTGCACGCGTTTTCTCTGTTGGAAACAGTGCACAAATGGGAGTCGAAGATATTCTGCAATACATGGACGAAACTTTTGATCCCCAAATCAGTCCCAGGGTCAAATTGCTTTACATGGAATCGGTTAGCAAGCCGCAGATGCTTTACAAACATGCGGCTTCCCTGATAATGAAAGGATGCAGTATCGCAGCGATAAAAGCCGGGACCTCTGAAGCTGGCAGTCGTGCAGCCTCTTCCCATACAGGAGCCCTGGCCGGTTCAGATCTCGCGGTTGAAAAGCTTCTCGAGAAAGCCGGGATCGCCAGGTGCAGCGGCAGGGAGGAACTCATTAACGTTGCCTCCGTCTACATGCATAAAAAACTGACAGGAAAGAATTTAGGGATTATCACCCACGCCGGGGGACCAGCCGTCATGCTGGCCGATGCACTTTCCAAAGAGGGGTTTCATGTCCCACCCATTGAACATGCGAAAGCCAAAAAACTGGCGGAAGAATTATTTCCGGGTTCTTCCGTGGGCAACCCCATCGATTTTCTGGCTACCGGCACCGCGGAACAGCTGGGAAAAATCATCGACTACACCGATCGGCACTTTGATGAGATAGACGCCATGGCCGTTATTTTCGGCACGCCAGGGCTCAGTCCCATTTTCGACGTGTACGAGGTGCTTGATGAGAAAATGCGAACAGCCTCCAAACCCATTTTTCCCATCCTGCCCTCAACCGTAACCGCACGGGAAGAGGTCAGGGCTTTTTTGAACAAAGGGAGAATTATTTTCCCCGATGAGGTTCTGTTTGCCCGCGCTTTGGGAATTGCCTGCAACACCCCGCCCCCCTCCCCGCCCCCGGCCACTAAAATACCACCAGGGGCTGACTTCTCATCCATTCGTTATGATGAAACGGCCTCTGGTTACCTGGCACCGCAAGAGGTGGCCGCCATTCTTGACATGGCCGGCATACCCAGGGTTCCCGAAAGGGTGGTCCGGTCGGAAAATGAGATTCCGGGTGTAGCCGGAGAGCTCGGATACCCGCTGGTTATGAAAGTGACCGGACCGGTTCATAAGTCTGACAAAGGCGGAGTAATCCTTAACGTCGGGACCGGGGATGCCGCCCGGAAATACTTCAGGAAACTAATGAAGATCGAAGGCGCCCAAAGCGTGTTGATACAGCCGATGATCAAGGGGCATGAACTTTTCGCCGGCATAAAATATGAAGAAAACTTTGGTCATATGATCCTGTGTGGTATGGGAGGCATATTCATTGAGGTCATGAAAGATTTCAGCGCGGCACTGGCTCCCTTAACCCATGAAGAGATCATGAAGATGATCACGGAACTGAAAATCTATCCCATAATGAAAGGTGCCCGTGGGCATGAAGGGATCAATATCGGGCTTTTTGCCGGTATATTGCAACACCTGTCCGATTTGACAGACCAAATGCCGGGCATTGAGGAAATGGATCTCAATCCGCTCATGGCGTCGGGCGATCAAATACTCGCCGTGGATGCCCGGATCAGGATAAGAAAGGAATAGTCGGGCGATAAATTGCATTTTGGATAAATATTTTTATTTTTGAAGCAAACTGTTATAAGATATATAAACGAAACCAAACTTATGAAAAACACACCCATAGAGAGGGAGATCGTCGACCGGAAAATGGATGAAACAAAGATCGGTGACCTGGGAACTGCTTCCATCCGGGAGATCAAGCGGCTGGTGGACATGATCGAAAAGGAATCCGGGGAGCGGTTCATCAGGATGGAGATGGGCATTCCGGGGCTTGCACCGGCCAGGATAGGGATTGAAGCCGAAAAGCGGGCGCTGGATATGGGGATCCCTGCGATATATCCTGATATTTATGGCCGGGCGGAACTGAAAAAGGAGATTTCAAGATTCGTCAAGCTTTTTATGAACATCGATGTCAGCCCGGAAGGCTGCATCCCGACCGTAGGTTCCATGCAGGGGAGCTTTGCCTCCTTCATGACGCTGAACCGGACCGACCGGAACAAAGGTCAGGCACTGATGATCAACCCGGGCTTCCCGGTGCATATGCAACAACTGAGGATCCTGGGCCTGGAGCATACATCTTTCGATGTTTATGATTACCGGGGAGAAAAGCTCAGGGGTAAACTGGAGTCCATTTTAAAGGAAGGTAAAACTTCTACCATCCTTTATTCCAACCCAAACAATCCATCGTGGATCTGCTTTACCGAAAGGGAACTGAAAATCATTGCCGAACTGGCAGATAAGTATAATGTTGTGGTCATAGAGGATCTGGCCTATTTTGGCATGGACTTCCGGAAAGATTATTCCAAACCTGGCGTACCTCCTTATCAGCCCTCTGTTGCGCACTATACGGACAATTATGTTTTGCTGATTTCCAGTTCCAAAGTATTCAGTTATGCCGGTCAGCGCATCGGCATGATGGTGATCTCTGATAAAATATTTGAAACCGAAGCACCCGATCTTTTGAGGTTTTATAAGTTTTCAAAGATCGGTCATGCCATGATCTTCGGCACACTGTATACGCTCAGTTCCGGTACGGCACACACCCCGCAGTTTGGATTGATGGCCATTCTCAAAGCTGCTAACGACGGAGTGTTTAATTTCCTGGATGAAGTGAAAGAATATGGAGAGAAGGCGAAAATCATGAAAAAACTTTTCATTGCCAATGGGTTCCATATTGTTTACGATAAAGACGAAGACCTGCCCATAGCTGACGGTTTTTACTTCACTTTCGCCTATCCCGGCTATACCGGCAGTGAACTACTGAAGGAGATGCTGTATTATGGCATCAGCGCCATTGCATTGTCAATTACCGGCAGCGAGCGACTGGAAGGGATCAGGGCCTGTGTATCACTGATCGGTCGTGACCAGTTTCCCGACCTGGAATACCGCCTGAAACGATTTCATGAAGATCATCCGTTTTAGAAGCATCATTCAGTTTACCAGGGTTGAATTATTTAAACCAATTATAAATTGTTAAGAGATTAACAATTCAAATTCAATCATTCCCCAAAATTCATCATTTATTAATAATTTCGTAGCGCCTATTTAGGGCACATTGGACTTTAAATTTTATTTGAAATGGCTAAAGTCAGAGGCGTTATCATCGTTGACATAGAACGATGCAAAGGATGCGAGGTTTGCGTAGGCTCCTGCCCCACGGGGGTAATTGCCATGTCGCGCGACGTCAACCACAAAGGATACCGGTATGCGTTTTCGGCGCATCCGGATGAGTGCACCGGATGCACCAATTGCGCGATCGTATGTCCGGACGGAGTGATAACCGTTTACCGGAAAAAAGTTGAAGTTTGACCTGGACAAATAATATCAGATATTATCATGGGTGAATTAAAATTATTGAAGGGCAACGAAGCGATCGCCGAGGCGGCCATCCGCGCCGGCGTGGACGCCTATTTTGGTTACCCGATCACACCGCAGTCGGAGGTGATCGAATACTTTATGGCAGAAAAGCCTCATGAAAGGACCGGAATGGTTGTTTTACAGGCTGAAAGCGAAGTGGCGGCCATCAATATGGTTTATGGCGCTGCCGCATCTGGTAAGAAAGCCATGACCTCCTCCTCCAGTCCCGGCATCAGCCTGAAAATGGAAGGCATTTCCTATATGGCCGGCGCTGAGCTTCCCGGGGTGATCCTCAATGTGGTGCGTGGTGGTCCCGGGCTGGGGACTATCCAGCCTTCCCAGGCCGATTATTTCCAGGCTACCAAGGGCGGCGGACACGGTGATTACCGGCTGATCGTACTGGCCCCCTCCTCTGTTCAGGAAATGGCCGATTTTGTAAAAACAGCCTTCGATCTGTCATTCAAATACCGCAACCCGGTCATGATCCTGTCCGACGGCATCATCGGCCAGATGATGGAAAAAGTGGAGCTGGCCGACCCCGTTCCCAGGCGTACGGATGAAGAGGTGATCAGGGAGTGCCCCTGGGCCACCACTGGCAAACCTGCCGACCGCGAAAGAAATATCATCACCTCGCTGAACCTGGACCCGGCCAGACAGGAACAGCATAATGTACATTTACAGGAAAAATACCGGCAGATAGAGGCCTCGGAGGTCCGGTTTGAAAAATTTCAGTGCGACGACGCCGAGTATTTGCTGATGGCCTACGGGTCGAGCGCCCGCATCGCCCAAAAATCAGTCCAGTTTGCCAGGGCAAAAGGGATCAAAGCCGGACTGCTGCGCCCCATCACCTTGTTCCCCTTCCCGAAAGATGAAGTGACAAAACTGGCCAAACAAGTCAAAGGAATTCTTAACGTTGAAATGAACGCCGGTCAGATGGTGGAAGATGTCAGGCTGGCAGTGGCCGGCAAGATTCCCGTGGAACACCACGGCAGGATGGGCGGCATGATCCCGTCCCCTGAAGAAATTGTTACCGCACTGGAGAAAAAAATCATAGGAGGCTAGGCTATGGATGAAAAGCTATATAAAGAAATCGTTTCGGATGAAAACCTGGTGTATAAAAAGACCAGTCTTCTGACTGACAAAGTTTTAAGTTACTGTCCGGGATGCGGACATGGAACCGCCCACCGGATCCTGATGGAAGTGATTGACGAGATGGGCTTGCAACAGGATACCATTGGAATTGCTCCAGTGGGTTGTTCAGTACTGGCATATGAGTTCATGAATGTCGATATGCAACAGGCGGCCCATGGACGTGCGCCGGCGCTGGCCACCGGCATCAAACGCACATGGCCCGAAAAATTCGTTTTCACTTACCAGGGCGATGGCGACCTGGCGGCAATAGGAACCGCTGAAACCATACATGCCTGCAACCGGGGAGAGAATTTTCTGATCATTTTTATCAATAATGGCATTTACGGGATGACCGGCGGCCAGATGGCCCCCACTACCCTGCCCGGGATGAAATCTTCGACTTCTCCCTACGGCAGGGATACCCGTTTGATGGGCTTCCCGCTGAAAATCACCGAACTGGTCGCCGAACTGCCAGGCACCTATTTCGTCACGCGTCAGGCCGTCCATACCCCTGCCAACGTCAGGAAAACCAAAAAAGCCATCCGCATGGCCGTCGAAAACCAGGTAAATAAAAAACCCGGGCTCAATTTCGTGGAAATCGTATCCAATTGTAACTCAGGATGGAAAATGACCCCCACACAAGCTAACCAGTGGATGGTCGATAATATGTTCCCATATTACCCGCTGGGTGATATCAAAGTGGACGGCAAGAAACTCTAACCAACACCTAATAACCAACACCTAATAACCAATACCCATTATGACCGAAGAGATAATCATAGCCGGATTCGGCGGGCAGGGAGTCCTTTCGATGGGAAAGATCCTCGCTTACTCAGGGATCATGCAGGACCAGGAGGTAAGCTGGATGCCTTCCTACGGCCCGGAAATGAGGGGTGGCACTGCGAATGTGACAGTCATCCTGAGCGACGAACGCATCAGTTCCCCTATCCTTACCCGATATGATACAGCCATTATCCTGAACCAACAATCGATGGACAAATTCGAGCCCATGGTAAAGCCCGGAGGAACGCTGATCTATGACGGAAACGGTATATCACGGCACCCGGAACGGAAAGATATCAAAATATACCGGATCGATGCTGCAGATGAAGCAGCTAAAATGGGACTTGCCAAGATATTTAATATGATCGTTCTGGGCGGATATCTCAAGGTAAAACCCCTGGTCAGCCTGGAGAATGTCATCCAGGGCCTTAAAAAATCACTTCCGGCCCGGTACCATCATCTGATCCCCGAAAATGAGAAAGCCCTCCGCAGGGGGATAGAAATAATTACAGAGGCGAACTGAAAAAGAGTCTGTCTCAAAAGTCCATGCATAAGAATCAGTGTCTTGATTTAGGTCGTGCTCCAACGACTAAAGCCGTTGGTTCCGAGTATGTTACATAAGTGGAACCGACGGCTTTAGTCGTCGGACTACCAAAAAAACTAGACTTTTTGACTTTTGTGACACCCTTCGTGTCCTTTGTGGTTAAAAAAAAACATGTTTACCTGATAATGCTGATTCTCTCCTGGTAAGTATTTTCTTCCGAAATGATCCGGAGAATATACAGCCCGGCAGGCTGCTGCCCCAGATCCAGCATAAACTGGTTTCCGGAGGGTTCAACGCTGGTATTCAGCACGGTATTTCCCATTATATCCATCAGTTTAACCACAACCATGCCTTCATGCCCCCATGCCTCCATGCCCCCATGCCTCACATAAACAGTGTTTCTGGCCGGATTCGGGTAGACCAGGATCCCTTCCCTGCGGTACATATCTTTTACACTGACATTACCCACCACGATGTAGTTCTCTTTCAGCATGATATTGGCGCCGAAGGAATTTCTTGCGCGGAGTTGCACATTGTAAGAGCCCTCATCGGGATAAACGATCCCGGTGGGATTTTGCGCCCCGGAGCCTGACGGGGAAGCGCCTTCGAAAGTCCAGAACCATTGGGTGGGATTACCTGTGGAGAGGTCGAAGAAATTCACCGTATCGCCTGCAGTGATTTCGGTCACATCGCCATAGAAGTCCGCTGTTGGCGCCATGCCGGGGTTTACGGTGATATAGTTTTCTTTCAGCTCGGTATCCGATCCTCCGTTATTCACTGCTGACAGGCTGACATCAAAGGTGCCCGGGGTGTTGTAAACGATGGAATCGGGATGCTGATCATTGGAAGTTGCGGGGTCGCCGCCGTCGAATGCCCAGCTCCAGGCAATCGGGTTGTTCATCGACAGGTCGGTGAAGTAGATCATTTCCCCCTGGGTGACCTCTAACTGGCTGGCTTCAAATTCAGCTTCAGGGGCCAGGACCTGTTCAACATTGATATAACCTGTTTTGGTGAGGGTGCCATTGCCGTCAGGGTTGGTTACGGTGAGGGTAACATCGAATACGCCATAATCCAGGTAGGTGACGGAGGGATGTTGCTGGGAAGAGGCATTCGGGGTACCGCCGGGGAATGTCCATGACCAGCCGGTGGGTGGGTTGCCTGTTGTCAGGTCGGTATAATTCACCGATTCTCCCTGCAGGATATATGTTGTATCAGCTTCAAAATCAACCACTGGTGGAAGTATCTGGGAAGAGATGCCCTGCTGTTTCAATACCCCGGTATTGGTAGGGTCGAGCCAGTCTTTGAGCCGGGTGGACGGGGTTGAGCCGTTCAGATCCCAGGCGTACCATATTTTCCCAAACCAGGCGGGGGAGGGGTTGCTGCATGAGTTGGACTGGTAGCCGCCGGAAAGGTCGCCCATGATCAGTTTATCTTCGTCGAAGACAGGTGAGCCTGAGGAGCCGCCCTGCATGATCGATAAGCCGTTGGCGGTTTGCGACCAGGTCACGCGCCAGTGCGACGGCGTTCCGTTCCACCAGGTGGACGAGATCATGGGGTTCAGATAGGTGGATACCTTTTTAATATCGCCGGCGGGATGGTGCAGGCATACCCCGCTGGCGCCGGGGGTGTTGGTCCGGTTCCAGCCGTTGTAATATACGTTGTAATTGGAAGGTGGCGTGTTGTTGAGCTGCACCAGCAGGAAGTCGGCCCCATCGTAGCTGGTCATCGGATCGGCAGCTTTCAGTGAGCAGCCGGTGGTGGAATTGTTGGAGGGGCCCCAGTTACCGGCGCAGGTGGATGACTGGTAGTTGAAATAAAATATCCATTGATTTCTGTCGGCCGCCGAGGCGCCCGTGCCGCAATGTTCCGCCGAAAGGAAATAAGGTACTCGGTCGTTATTCGTATTGTTGATGAGCGATCCGGAGCACCAGTAATAGTTCCATCCGATCTTGATCGACATGCGGGCGATCCCGCGACTCTGATCTTCCCAATCGTCTCCTTCCTCACAGGCTACGTTGATCATACATGGCCACGAACTGCCCCGCAACAGGCCATCGTCGGTAAAATAGATGAAACGATAGGCGTAAGCCACTTCTGAGATATCGATCACGGGCAGTTCAGACGTGCCTGCCGGGGCAATGTATTCCAGGTTCACTGCTTCGCCCTGGATAAATTCCGTGGCAAATAGCCCCGACTCGTGGTTGTTAAAGGAGGTGAAGGCCCCGATGACCTGTGTCCTGGCATCATTGTAAAGGAAGAGCAAGGCATTTTCAGGCATGATGAAGCGGTCGTAGTAAACCCCCAAAGCCAGTGCCCCTTCAACAGCGATTCGCAGCCGCCAGATGCGCGTCCCGTCGGACAGGGTTTCCCATGTGCCGGCATTTTCCGTGCTCAGGTTCACCGCTACAGAAACACCCATCCGCTCGGGATAAGGAAAATCAGACATCGCGTTCGCCTGGTCTTCCATGTGGATCATCTCCAGATCAGGGCTGGGAAGTTCCCTTGTCTCATAAACCGCTGAAACACTTTCCGTTAATATGAAACTCAGGGGAGTGCCACCCTGGCTGACCTGTGAAAATACGGGAAAATGAAAAAGCAGATTCATTGAAAGAAGGGCACTCAGGAGTAAAAATGCGCGAGAATTCATCATGTGAAATTTAAAAAAAGTAGAATTGAATGAGTTGTTTTTATGAAGCGCAAAGATAAAGATTATCCGTTAAGGAGTGTTCAAAATAATTGGCGGGTTGATTTGAATGGAATAATGACGTATCTTTGATATAGCATTGGGCTAAACACAATCAGATCATCAAAAAAGATGGGTAAAATTGTTATCACCGGTGCGGCCGGTTTTATCGGAAGTTGCCTGGCTGGCAAGCTGAACAATAAGGGTTTCACAGATCTTATCCTGGTGGATGATTTCAACCGCCCGGAAAAGGTGAATAATCACCGCAATAAGGCTTTCCTGGAGAAGGTGCAACGCGATCATTTTTTTAAATGGCTGAAAAAAAATGCTGGAGATATAGATTTGATCTTTCACCTGGGGGCCCGAACCGACACGACGGAATCTGACCGTTCAATCCTGGACGCGCTGAACCTGAACTACTCCAAAAAGGTATGGGAATGGTGTGCCCGGCACGGCATTCCATTGATCTATGCCAGTTCTGCCGCCACATACGGTAAAGGTGAGCTGGGATATTCCGATGATCACGATATGGTGCCCCGGCTGAAACCTTTGAACCCATACGGGGAGTCTAAGAATGAATTTGACAAATGGGCGCTGGCCCAGGAACTATACCCCCCATTCTGGGCCGGGATGAAGTTCTTTAATGTTTATGGCCCGAATGAGTATCACAAAGGGCGTATGGCTTCGGTTGTATATCATGCCTTTCATCAGATCAGAAATTCCGGCGAACTGAAATTATTCCGTTCGCACCGGCCCGACTTCGAAGACGGAGGCCAGAAGAGAGATTTTATCTATATAAAAGATGTTGTCGATGTCCTTTTCTTTTTGATGAAAAGAGGCACTACCAGCGGAATCTACAACCTGGGCACTGGCCATGCCAGAGCATTCACCGACCTGGCACGGGCTGTGTTCAGGGCCATGGACGCCCCTGAAAATATCAAGTTTATCGATACGCCGGAGGATATCAGGGATAAATACCAGTATTTTACCGAAGCGAAGATGAATAAGCTGAGATCAGCAGGGGTTGATCATTCGTTTTATTCCCTGGAAGAAGGGGTGGAGGAATATGTTGTTGAGTTCCTGCGAAATGACCGATATTTCTGATGCTTCATTCCAACTCCTGGCCCAGTTCGATGAGTCGCCTCCTGATCTGCTGAAGCGATAAAATGATCTGCTGTTTTATTTCCATCCCGGTTTTATTTTTTGCCAGGTAATCCCGCGCCCCCTGGATAGTGAATCCTTTTTCTTTCAACAGGTGATAGATCAGCCGCAGGTTATCGATATCCCGTGCGGTGAACAGCCGGTTCCCTTTTTTGTTTTTCTGCGGCTGCAGGATGGGGAACTCTTTTTCCCAGAAACGGATCAGGGAAGGGTTGACCTTGAACATTCCTGAAACTTCACCGATCGTGTAGTAGAGTTTTTCTGTCATGAATCCGGCATTAGTCCATGGATTGCGAAGGGCGTTGCGACAAAATCAACATCTCTTCATATTGTTCTGCGGTAATATCGTTGAAGAAGTAATTGATCGGGTTGACGGGTTTATTGTTTTTCAAGACCTCGTAATGCAGGTGGGGTGAGGTTGATTTTCCGGTATTTCCGACGGTGCCGATCACCTGTCCGCGCTTCACCCGCTGACCCTTTCGCACCTTAAATTCCTGCAGGTGGGCATACATCGTTTTGAAACCGAAGCCATGATCGATGATGATCTGATTGCCATAGCCGCCTCTGGCACGCTGGCTGGAAAAAACCACCCCATCTCCGGTGGCATAGATATCGGTGCCTGTGGGCGCTGAAAAATCAACCCCTTCATGAAATTTCAACACTTTGTAAAAGGGGTCGGTGCGGTATCCAAAGTAAGAGGATAACCGCCGGAGATCCTTGTTACTAATGGGCTGGATAGCCGGTATGCTGGCCAGTAAAAGCGATTTATTACGGGCCATTTCACTGACATCGTCAAATGATTTGGACTGAACATACAGCTTGGCGGTGATCTGGTCGAGTTTCCTGGCCGTTTCTATCACAATGTCGGAGTTGCGGTAACCTGCCAGGATTTTATACCTGTCTGTCCCGCCATATCCGGCTTTCCGGGCTTCAGTGGGAACCGGTTCCGACTCGAAAATGACCCTGTAAATGTTGTCATCCCGGTCGGCCATGTCGTTCAAAACGACCTGGATCTGCTCCAGCTTGCCATTCATCAGTTTGAACTGCAGCTCATACTGCCGGAGTTCCCGCTTGAGCATTCTTTCCTTCGGTGAGTCAAAAAAATAGGACCCCACTACGATAATGGCCATGGTGAAAACCACCCCGGTCGTTATGTAGGATAATATCTTCAGAAGCATATGCCGGGCGGTGATCCGGGCATATTCGTAGGAAAGGGTTTTAGCGTTAAAAATATACTTTGCTTTCTTTCCCATTAGTAATCAATAGATTAAATTAGATTCAATGATCATGCCTTGAATTCAGCGAAGCAACGCAAAGCAAAAATAATTAAATTAATTTTGCAGTTTCATTTCAAAAGATAATTTCAACGGCAAACGATCAAAAATTAATGAAATCAACAGAAGTCAGGAAAACGTTTTTGTCGTATTTCGAATCAAAACGGCATAAAATTGTCTCTTCAGCCCCGATGGTGGTGAAGAATGACCCCACATTAATGTTTACCAATGCGGGAATGAACCAGTTCAAGGATATCTTCCTGGGAAATGCACCGGCGAGGGACCTGCGGATTGCCGATACACAAAAATGTTTACGCGTTTCGGGAAAGCACAATGACCTGGAAGAGGTCGGCCATGACACCTATCATCATACCATGTTTGAAATGCTGGGAAACTGGTCGTTTGGCGATTATTTCAAGAAAGAGGCGATTGAATGGGCCTGGGAATTACTGACCGGGGTATATGGCATCAATGGTGAAAATTTGTATGCTACCGTCTTTGAAGGTGACAGTTCGGATAATCTTCCCCGGGACACCGAGGCTTTCGATATCTGGAGCGGAATTGTTCCGGAGGATCATTTGTTGCTGGGTTCCAAGAAGGACAATTTCTGGGAGATGGGAGAAACCGGTCCTTGCGGCCCCTGTTCGGAGATCCATATTGATTTGAGAAGTGAAGAAGAAAAGGCCCGTATTCCGGGAAGAGATCTTGTGAACAAAGGAAACCCGCTGGTGGTGGAGATATGGAACCTGGTTTTTATTGAATTCAACCGCCAGGCTAATGGTAAGCTGGTTCCGCTACCCCAGAAGCATGTCGATACGGGGATGGGATTTGAGCGGCTCACCATGGTTTTGCAGGGGAAGCAGTCGAATTATGATACGGATATTTTTCAGCCTGTTATCACTGCTTTGGGTAAAATCTCCGGTAAAGTATACGGGGCGGATGAAAAGCAGGATATAGCCATGCGGGTCATTGCCGACCACCTGCGGGCCATTGCCTTTGCCATTGCCGACGGGCAATTGCCTTCAAACACCGGCGCCGGCTATGTGATCCGGAGGATCCTTCGCCGGGCGGTTCGGTATGGCTATACTTTCCTGGGGCTGAAGGAGCCATTTATCCACTCGCTTGTCGGTGCAATGGCTGAGGTGATGGGAGACTTTTTCCCTGAGCTGGTAAAGCAGGGCGACTTGATCCGCAAGGTCATCGCCGAGGAGGAGCAGTCATTCCTCCGGACCCTTTCACTGGGTATCCGGAAGTTTGATCAGTACATGGCTGAAAATCCCGGAAAGATGGTTATAGACGGCGGTTTTGCCTTCGAGCTTTTTGACACTTACGGTTTTCCGGTGGACCTGACACGGGTGATGGCAGCCGAGCAAGGCTGGGAGATCGATATGGAAGGTTTTCAGAAGGGCCTTGAAGAGCAGAAAGCCCGCTCCCGGCAGGCTGCACGGGTCGATACGCAGGATTGGGTGATTATATTGCCGGACGGTGAAGAAACGATATTCCTGGGTTATGAAACCCTCGAGGCGGAAGTGGAGGTGGTGAAGTACAGGAAGATGAAGGCCAGAGGCGAGGAGTTTTACGAGATCGTGCTGAACCGGACCCCGTTTTATGCTGAGTCGGGCGGACAGGTGGGCGACAGGGGATACCTGGAATGTGGCGGCCAGCGTATCGATGTTTCGGATACTTATAAGGAGAATGAGCTGACCATTCATAAGACCCGTGAATTTTTCAATGACTGCGGACAATCAGTGCTTGCGGTGGTGGACCTGGCTAAAAGAATCGCCACGGAAAACAACCACAGCGCCACGCACCTGATGCATGCAGCGCTTCGCTCGGTGCTGGGAACCCATGTCGAGCAGAAAGGCTCGCTGGTCGATGAAAACCACCTGACTGGTAATCAAAAAATGTTGTTTGGCCCTTTCCCTGATTGCGCTGATTTGCAATTGCATCCGGGATCCTTCAGATCCATAGAATTTGGTTGGCTCTAACATTCTAAAGCCAAACAAGTTTGTGTAAAATACCTAAAAGGAAGATTTTCAACGAGGATCTTTTTACTCCATCAGGAGGTGCTCAATTTCAATTTTTCCCAACAAAAAAGAAAGGGGAAAGAACTGTGGACGCTTTTTGAAGATGATCGATGATTTACAAACCCCTTTATACAAAACCAATCATAAATACAGAAGTTACTTTCCCCCTTTT
>JAWOHY010000062.1:0-10599 GCA_046484945.1 Bacteroidales bacterium | reverse complement strand
CTCGCTTTCAACTCATATTCCAGCGAAAGAATCACCTCCCGCTGATATTCAAAGATCAGCCTGACACCGCCGGGTTCAACCTCCTTCGCAATCTCCAGGTCGACAAACAGGTAATTGGGATTGTCCGATCTCCTGATCCTGCTGACCGTGATCCCCGGACTATCGGTCAGGATATTGGTCTCGGCCATCCCCTGCCCGTAAATCATCAATTGCAGCGATGTATCATTCATTCCCGCCCACCAGAACGGGGGTTCGATCCGGGGAAAAGAAATTTGTGAAAAAAGTGATGTTGATAAACTCAGTATGATTAATATGACAACATTTTTGAGCAGAAATTTCATAGGAAGGTTCGTTGAAATTTGGTGTGGTAAAAGTAGTGAAAATTTACTTTTGCTGCACCAACGGGTAAAGCCGAAAAGAGTTGTAGTCCAACGACTAAAGCCGTTGGTTCGAAGTATATCACAAAAGAAGGACCCGACGGCTTTAGTCGTCGGACTCCTCCCCCCTTTTCAACACACCCCGTTTAATAAAATTTTCGTTTTTCCATAATAAACCAGTTCTATTTAACGTAAACTTACATCGGAATTCAAAATGGCCATTCTTGTTCCAGGACCGGGTTGCTGTTAGAGTCAGATCTTAATAGCCGAGAAACTCCCCGGTCTGTAAAAAGCCCTCTGCAATAGCCGGGGGCTTTTTTATTCGGCACACCGGCAGCCCGACAGCAGAATAATTCCTATTTTTGTAACAGGAAAAACACTGGATTCAGTCAAACATACTGCCAGTCAATCAGTAATTTAAGAATTATATCATGAGAGATCAGTATTCCAAACTCTCCCTGATCTGGAACGAATTGTATCCCGGTGAGCCCACCGGCATTCTCGAAGATCTTATCGATGAGATGCGGCAATTCACGGCCGGTTTAACTTTGCCGCCCCTGGAAGAGGAGTGGTACCGCGACGCGGTGGTATACTCGCTGTATGTCGACCTGTTCAACAGCGATTTCCGCGGACTGACCGACAAGCTGGATTACCTGCAGGACCTGGGGGTGAACTGCATTTGGCTGCTGCCTGTCCTGGACTCCCCCATGCGTGACGCCGGTTTCGACATCAGCCATTACCGCAAGATCCGCCGGGAGCTCGCCGGGCTGGACGAAACGGCTTCCGACAAGGAAGTGCAGGATGTGTTCCAGAATTTTCTTTTCGAGGCACACCGCCGCGGGCTGCGCGTCATCTTCGACATCGCCACCAACCATGTTTCCGACCAGCACCACTGGTTCCAGGAAGCGCAGAAATCGAAGGACAATCCCTACCGCGACTACTTCATCTGGAGCAAGACAGCCAAAGAATATGCCGGCGCCCGCATCATCTTCGAAGGGATCGAGGAGAGCAACTGGAAAAAAGAGGGCGACGAGTACTATTTTCATCGCTTTTTCGACTTTCAGCCCGACCTGAACTACCGGAACCCCCGTGTGTTGATCGAAATGTCGCGCAACCTGCTCTTCTGGCTGGAGCGCGGCGTGGACGGTTTCCGTGCGGACGCCATCCCTTACATCTGGAAGGAAGAGGGCACCAATTGCGAAAACCTGCCGAAGACCCATACCGTAGTGAAATTTTTCCGCGCAGTGATCGATATCGCCAGGCCCAACATGCTGTTGCTGGCCGAAGCCTGCCAGAAACCCCACGAAGTGGTGAAATATTTCGGCGAGAACGACGAATGCAACGCCGGGTACCATTTCCCGCTGATGCCGCAGATGTTCAAGGCTGTGGCAATGGAAAGCCGCGATCCGGTTTTAAAGACCCTCAGCCCTGCTGTTACCCCGGATATTCCCCCTGGGACGCAATGGTTCACCTTCCTGCGCTGCCATGATGAGCTCAGCCTGGAATTGGTTTATGTTTCCGAAGAAGACCGCAAATACATTCACGAAACATACTGCCACAAACCGGAATGGAACTTCCGTCTGGGCCAGGGCATCTCCGCCCGCCTGTCGGAACTCATGGAACGCAACCCCGACCGGATCGGGCTGATATTCTCCGTCATGCTGACCCTTCCCGGTACACCGGTGGTCTATTATGGCGATGAATTCGGCAAACTGAACGATGAAGCCTATTATGAGGAAATGAAAAAGGTGATCGGCAAGGACGACACCCGTTTCCTGGTGAGGGGAAAGATCGACTGGCCGGCGGTCGAAGCGAAGCTTTCGCAGCCCGGGACCTATGAATCTGCCGTTTTCGGCCGGATCAGGAAGATGCTGCAGGCGCGTAACGCTGCCGGGGTTTTCGGGCGCGGTGAGATCACCTGGCTCGATTTCATTCATACCGACGGACGTATTGCAGATGAGATCATGGCTTACACCCGTAAAAAAGGTGATCAGGAAGTGATGGTGCTGCAGAATCTCAGCGGGAAAGCGGTGACCCTGCGATGGGACCGCGGGTTCAAGGCCAGCTTACTGGAAAACAAACCCTTGTTCAGCCAGGGGATGATCAGCCTGGCACCCTACGAATATTTATGGTTATCAGTTTAAAATCTGCCTGATATATGAGCGCATACGCATTTGACGCAGTGATTTTTGACCTAGACGGGGTGATTACCAAAACCGCCCTGGTCCATAGTGCTGCCTGGAAGAAGATGTTCGACGGCTATCTCCGGGAAAGGGAAGCCCGCTATGGAGAGCCGTTCCGGGAGTTCACCATGAAAGACGATTACCTCCCTTATGTCGACGGCAAGCCCAGGTACAAGGGAGTTGAATCCTTCCTTGCCTCCCGGGGCATCAGCCTGCCGTATGGCGATCCGTCAGATCCCCCTGAAAAAGAAACGGTCTGCGGCATCGGCAACCGAAAGAACATCGCCTTCAATGAAGCCCTGCAAAGCGACGGGGTCGAGGTTTACGACGCCACCGTTTCACTTCTTCATAAACTGAAAGAAGAAGGGATTAAAATCGGAGTAGCCTCCTCCAGCAAGAACTGCCGGCAGGTCCTGGAAAGGGCCGGGCTGCTGGATATGTTTGAAACGCGTGTCGACGGAGAGGTGAGCGCCGGGCTGGGGCTTAAAGGCAAGCCCGAGCCGGATATTTTCACCGTTGCCGCCGACAACCTCGGGGTGACATACGACCGCACCGTGGTGGTGGAAGATGCCGTTTCGGGCGTGGAAGCAGGCCGGAAAGGAAATTTCGGACTGGTACTGGGCATCGCCCGCGAGGAGAATGAAAAAGAACTTTACGCTAATGGCGCCGATATCGTGGTCAAAGACATGGCTGATATCGGCTTTGAAGGGATCGTCGAATGGTTTAAAACCGGACTTTGGCCCGACAACTGGTCCATCACCTATCACGATTACGTCCCGGAGAAGGAAAAGACGCGCGAAACCCTACTGGCTGTCGGTAACGGCTATTTTGGGACAAGGGGAGCGATGGCCGAGACGGGACCGGGTAAATTCAACTACCCGGGCACTTACATGTCCGGGGTTTATAACCGGCTCATCTCGAAAGTCGGCGACCGGGACATCGAAAACGAAGATTTCGTGAATGTCATTAACTGGCTTCCGGTCACTTTCCGCATTGAGGATGACGAATGGTTTGATATTAACAAAACAGAGATACTTAAAATTAAACGGGTACTTCATTTCAACACCGGGGTACTGTACCGCAGGGTGGTGGTCCGGGATGCAAAAGGCCGCGAAACAGGCATCGAAACCCGCCGGATGGCCAGCATGCACAATCCTCACCTGGCCGCGCAGGAATACACCATTACACCGCTTAACTACGACGGAAAGATCACCGTCCGGTCAGGTTTGCACGGCGACCACATCAATGCAGGCGTGGAGCGATACAGCCAGCTGAACCAGAAACATATCGCACCGGTACTGCTTGGCTCGGAGGAGAATATCCAGCACCTGGTGGTCAAAACCACGCAATCCAACATTGCCATTGCCGCCGCCGCCCAGTTGACGGTATTTGATAACGATGACAGGGTGTATGTTCATTTTCGCAAGGCCCATACAGCCGGCCGCGCACAGCTTGAGTTCCATTACGACGTCAACCGGGGCCGGGCTTTGAAAATGCAGAAAACCGTCGCGATTTACCATAATCTTGACCGCAAAGAAGTGGATCCGCTGGAGGAGGCTTTGGAAAGCATTAAAAAGTACCGGAAATTCGATGAAGTACTTGAAAAATCATCTGTTAAATGGGAAGAAATATGGGATAAGATCGATATCAGGGTTGCAGGCGACAGGCTGGCGCAAAAGCTGTTGCGCCTTCATTTGTATCACCTGATGGTATCCACCTCGCCTCTGAACGCCGGTATCGATTTTGGTATCCCTGCACGGGGGCTCCATGGGGAAGCATACCGCGGCCATATATTCTGGGATGAATTGTATATTCTTCCCCTTTACAACATTACTTTTCCCGAAGTAACCCGTGCGGTGCTGATGTACCGGTACCGCCGGCTCGGCGAAGCGCGCAAATATGCCGCCGAATACGGTTACCAGGGCGCCATGTTCCCCTGGCAGAGCGGCAGCAGCGGGCGCGAGGAAACACAGGTGATCCACCTGAACCCCGTTTCGGGAGAGTGGGGGCCCGATCACAGCTCCCTGCAGCGGCATGTCTCCCTGGCCATTGCCTATAACGTCTGGCAGTATTTTCATTCAACCGGCGATATGGCATTTATGGTGAAATACGGGGCGGAACTGTTGTTCGAGATCTGCCGCTTCTGGGCGGGAAAGAGCAAGCTCAACAAATCCACCGGCAGGTATGAGATCGCAAAGGTGATGGGCCCTGATGAATTTCACGAAAAATACCAGGACACCGATGAAGGGGGACTGAAAGACAATGCTTACACCAACCTGATGGTCGCATGGATGCTGGAAAGGGCGGCGGAGCTGCTGGAAAAAATGAACGCCAGCGACAAAAGCGCCCTGTTGCAGCGCCTTGGACTGACTCCCGGGGAGATTGAAAGATGGAATGACATTGCATCACGTCTCAACCTGGTGATCTCCGATGAGGGCATCATCGCACAATACGACGGGTATTTCGCATTGGAAGAGCTCGACTTTGATGCATACCGCAAAAAATACGGCAATATCCACCGGATGGACCGCCTCCTGAAGGCGGAGGGCAAATCACCCGATCAATACAAGGTTGCCAAGCAGGCCGATACCCTGATGACCTTCTACAACCTGAACAAGGCCGAAGTTGACCGTATTCTCGACAAACTGGGCTACCGGCTACCGGAGGATTACCTGATAAAAAACCTCCGCTACTACCTGGCCCGCACCTCGCACGGCTCCACCCTCAGCCGCGTGGTGCACTCCCAGCTCGCCAATATCACCGGCGACCACCAGCTGAGCTGGGACCTCTACCTGGACGCGCTGACCAGCGATTACCAGGATATCCAGGGAGGCACGACCGCCGAAGGGATCCACGCCGGCGTCATGGCAGGGACGGTGCTGGTGGCGCTGTCTTCCTATGCCGGGCTGGATCTGCACGGCGATATGCCCTGCTTCAACCCCAACCTGCCGGACCACTGGCGGAAGATCAGCTTCTCGTTTGAATTCCGGGGAAGCAATTATGAATGTGAAGTCACTCCGGATTCGATCCGCATCAGGGTTGAAAGCCGGACCGAAGAGACACTCGCAATATGTGTCAGGAATGAAGTTTATGAAATCATAGTAGGAGAATGGAAAGAGATCAGTTTATAATATAATTAGCTGCTCCAACGACTAAAGCCGTTGGTTCCGAGTATGTTATAGAAATTGGAACCGACGGCTTCAGTCGTCGGACTACAAAAAAAAGAGACTTTCAGACTTAAATACATTTTCATTGGAACCAAGGTTTAACAATTAAAATATATATCATGCTCGGAGACGTATTACTTATCGAAGAAAAACACCGCACAGCCGGTGAAGCGATCGTCCAGAAGATACTGGAGCGCAGGAAGGATAAATTCATGGTGGCCATATCGGGCGAGTCGGGATCGGGCAAGTCGGAGCTGGCCCATGTGGTAGCGCGCGGCCTGCGCAAGCACGGCATCATGGCCAAGCCGATCCATATCGACAACTACTACCGCATCCATCCGCTGGAACGCACCGAATGGCGGAAGAAGCACGGCATCGAAAATGTCGTTGGGTACGGGGAATACGACTGGGAAACGATCTACAAGAATATCGACGATTTCAAAAATGACCGCAAAACGACCATGCCCTGCGTCGACCTGGTCACGGAACAGATCGACCAGCTCACCACCGACTTCAAAGGGATCGATATGCTGGTCATCGACGGCTTGTATGCCATTAAAACCGAAGGGGTCGACCTCAGGGTATTCATCGAGCTGACCTATCACGAGACGAAGAAGGCGCAGGTCGTCAGAGGGAAAGAGCCCCAGAACGAATACCGGATGTCCGTCCTGGAGCAGGAGCACAAAATGGTGCAGGCATTGAAACCCGGCGCGGATATTCTCATTTCCAAAGAATACCAGGTATTGTCCTGATTACACAAGCTGAACACCACTATTGTATCATTTTACAAAAAAAGAGCTGTACCTCCTGGGTGGACTGGCGGCGCTGCTGGTGCCGGCGGTACTGATCAACACGGGCCTGCCGCAGCTTTACGGGGAAGAGCCGCGGCGCGCCGTGGTGGCGCTCGAAATGCTCCTGCGGAATAACTGGATCGTACCGACCATCAACGGGGAAAGCTATTTCCTGAAACCGCCCTTTTTCAACTGGATCCTTGCATCAATCTATCATATTACCGGTGATCTTTCCGAATTCAATACCCGCATCATCACCATTGTTTCTTTCATCACTTTCGGCTTTGTTATTTTTTTCACAGGACGGAAATATGTCAGCCTCACCTTCGGCCTGCTGTCATCCCTGTTTTTCATGACGGCTGCCGGCAATCTCTTTTTCAATTCCCTGCTGGCGGAGATCGATATGTTCTACAGCCTGGTTACCTATTCCGGGTTGATCTGCCTGTTTCACTTTCAACGGCAGAAACAATATTATCTGTTATTTCTTACGGTTTACCTGCTGGGAGCTATCGGCGTGCTTACAAAAGGGGCGCCTTCGCTTGTGTTTACCGGGCTCTCGCTGCTGGTGTTCTTCATCGTCATGAAAGAATTCAGGAAGCTGTTCAGCCTGGCACACCTGACAGGCATCCTGCTGTTCCTGGGTATTACGGGCGGTTATTTTTATGCTTACAGCAGGCAGGGTGATGTTTTGCAATACCTCCTCAGCCTTTCGGTGGAATCGGGAAAGCGTTTTTCCGGCGAGACTTTCCGGGACTACCTGCTGCACATAGTCCTCTACCCGCTCGATACCCTCATGAACCTGCTGCCGGCGTCGGTCCTGATCATTTTTACCTTCCGGAGATCATTCCCGGAGATAATCCGGGGCAATTCCCTGATAAAATTCGCCCTGCTCATGGTGGTCGTGCACTTCCCCGTTTACTGGCTGCCGCCCGGTTCCAAACAGCGCTACATCCTCATGCTCTACCCTTTCATAATCCAGATCATGACCTATTTCTTCCTGGTTTACCTTCCCGGGAAAAAGATGCAGACCAAACTTGTCCGTTATGCCATCCTGGCCCTTTTCGCAATGGCAGCCTTCCGCCTGGCATTCAACCTGACCGTTCTGCCGGCCAGGGCCATTCTGGGCGTCGCCCCTCAAAACCAGCAGGCGGCTTTCGATATTTTAGAAACAGGCAAAGGCCGGCAGGTGTATATTTATAAATCGACATACCTTCCCATGCAGACGATTTTCTATTTTGAAAGAGAGAGAACGGAGATCATGCCGGTCGCCCATGCTCCCGTTCATGGTGAGATCCATATCGTTGAAAAGATCCTCCTGCAGGAATATCAAATCTACCGGGATCTCACAGAACTGGCACAACATTCCGCCCGTCCTGTTGCAGTTCCCGGTGAACACATCCCCCCCGATGAGCTGACATGGATGGAATACGAGGTTGTCTCAGAACCCGTCATCCAGAAAAGAAAATATGTATTGCTTATACCTGCTCGTCCACATCCGTAACGAAAAGGATCATCACGGAAGCGATCAGCAGCGATATTCCGCCCAGGATCAGCGCATAGATGGCCTGCCCGCCGGCAAAGGTTTTGACAAAGAAGCCCAGGAGGCTGGCCGCCATGATCTGCGGGATCACGATGAAGAAGTTGAAAATCCCCATATATGTACCCAGTTTATGCTGCGGCAATGAGCCGGTGAGGATGGCATAGGGCATCGCCAGGATGCTCGCCCAGGCCAGCCCGATCCCCAGTTCAGGGATGACCAGCATGGTCGGGTTCTGGATGAAATAGAAAGCCACGAAACTGACCCCGCCGATGAAAAGACTGACGGCATGGGTACGTTTTCGACCGATCAGCCCGGCCAGCCAGATGAGCACAAAAGCCATGATGGCGGCAAAACCGTTGTATACGGCCATCAGGACACCCACCCAGTCGGCCCCCTTGTTGTATTCCTGGTTAATATGGTGAAACCGGTCGATCAGGCGCTGTTCCAGCTCCAGGGTCTCATACCGTTTCGGGTCGTTGAAAAACTGGACCACCCGCATCGAAACGGCCACCTCCTTCCCCTGTTCGAAGCGTTTGCCGAAACGTTCCAGCTCCGCGCGGACTCCCGGCAAATCCTGGCTGATGGCAGGATCATTTCTTTCCTCCGCCCGGTCAACAATACGCACCAGTTCGTGATATGTTCCCTCGTCCAGTCTCATGTCGTATTTGGTGCTGGTCACCCCGGCGGTGGTATAGATCCACATGGCAAACAGGGCAAACCAGGAGAAGAACTGCACCACAGCCAGTTGCTTCATGGTTCTGGGCATTTTGAACAGGTCGTTGATCACCACCACGAACCCGTTTTTATCGTTGCCGCCCCGGATGAGCATGCCGGTCATGATCTGGATGATACCGAAGGCGAGGATGCCGACCGACAGGATATACAATTCCGCTTCCAGGTGTAACCAGTATATCAGGAAGGTAAAGACCGCCCCGGCGACAATCCAGATGTAGCTGCTGTTAATAAAACGCCCTGCCGGTAAAACCGCATCCTGCTCCGCTACAGATAGTATTTGATCAGGGTGTTCTTCCCGGGAAAATTCTTTTAGCTCCTCCGGTGAATATTCCTTTGTCCGAATGACAGTCCACAGCACAGCCAGGAAGAAAACGGCGGCGCCGATGTAAAATGCAAATTTAACGGAAGGGGGGATCTGTCCTTCCGGCGCCGTATTGGCAATACCCAGAAAATTGGTCATGATGTATGGCAGCATTGAAGCCACCACCGCTCCGATGCCGATGAAAAAGCTCTGCATGGCGAAACCCATGGTGCGCTGGCGGGAGGGGAGCATATCACCTACAAAAGCACGGAACGGCTCCATGGAGATATTGATGGAGGCGTCCATGATCCAGAGCATGCCGGCTGCTACCCACAAAATGGGCGAATTGGGCATGACCAGCAGCGCCAGCGATGCAAAAATGGCGCCGATCAGGAAATAAGGCCGGCGCCGACCCAGGCGGTTCCAGGTCTTGTCGCTCATATGGCCAATGATAGGCTGCACGATCAGCCCGGTCACCGGTGCGGCAATCCAGAGGATGGGGATATCCTCCACCCGGGCGCCCAGGGTCTCAAAAATGCGGCTCACGTTGGCGTTCTGCAGGGCAAAGCCGAACTGGATACCGAGAAATCCGAAACTCATGTTCCAGATCTGCCAGAATGATAAACGGGGTCTTTGCTTCATTTTGACAAGGGTTTAATTCAAAAAGCAATGTTAAGGATATTTTTTTATTCCAGTCACAATGATAATCATACGACCTTAAAACATTGTTTTTATATTTTTTGATTATATTTGTTAGAATTAAATCGTGATCACTGATGGCCAAAACCTTTCATGAACCAGACTGCAACCAATGTAAGGACAGGATAGAAGTGTTCAAGGTTCTGGAAGAAGAGCACTTAAAAAAGATAGAAAAGATAAGATTTGATGTGTTGTTTCATGCCGGAGAGATCATATTTAAGCAGGGCACTCCTTTTACCCATACCATTTGTATCCTGGAAGGGCTTGCCAAAGTATACCTTGAAGCCGGCAATAAAAGAAGATTCATCCTCACATTGGTTGGCCCTGGTGAGATGATCGGCAGCCCTGGTATGTTTATTGATGAAATGCACCATTTTTCAGTTTCAGCCGTTGAAGATAGCGTTGCATGCTTTCTACAAAAGGAAATCATTGAAGAGATCATTGTTACGAATAACCGCTTTGCCACTGAACTGCTGAAAAAAGCTAATAAAAGAGACATTCGGAATTTCCAGCGCTTTTTATCGCTTACCCGGAAACAAGCCCCGGGCAGATTGGCAGAGACCCTCCTTTTTCTTTATCACGAAATCTATAAAACCAATCCTTTCAAATTGACTGTCTCCCGGCAGGACCTGGCAGATATGTCAGCCACAACAAAGGAAAACGCCATCCGGACATTAAAAGTTTTCAAAGAGGAAGGCTTGATATCCATGACAGGCAGCCTGGTAACGATTCTTAATGAACGCCTTTTACAAAATATTTCGGCCAACGGATAATCAGCAGGGCTGAAATTTTTATTTATTCTAAAT
>JAWOHY010000268.1:0-2504 GCA_046484945.1 Bacteroidales bacterium | reverse complement strand
GATATCGGGGATCTTGCCGCTTTGCTATCTGAAAGCGTTGATATTGAAATTTTTCTGCAAAGAACTGTCCGTCTGGTTGCACACAATTTAAGAGCGGATGTGTGCTCGATTTATCTTTTCGATAACCAGACTGAGCATTTGGTGCTCAAGGCGACCATAGGGCTGAATCCGGAAGCCGTGAACAAAGTTTGTTTAAAGCTTGGTGAGGGACTTGTGGGTCTTACTCTGAAGCAGTTACAACCCATTTGCGAAGCAAAAGCGACATTAAATCCCCATTACAGATATTTTGAGGAAACTCAGGAAGACCGCTTTGAATCTTTTTTGTCCGTCCCTATTCGAAGAGGAGTTGAAAAAATAGGAGTTTTGGTGGTCCAGCATGAGAAAGAGAATTATTTTGATGAATATGATGTCATGACACTTCGGGTCATTGCCGGCCAACTTGCCGGAGCCATGGAAAATGCCAGACTCCTGATTGATATGAATCAACCCGGCCGAAAGAAAAACCTCGATATTGTTTCCACCCGACCTGAATTTATCAAGGGAAGTTCCGCATCGGGCGGCTATGCATTTGCCAGTGCCGTTGTCATGAAAAAAAGCCATGGCGGTCTCATGACCGGGTATGAAGATCAGGATAAAGAATATACTCTCAAAGATTTTTTTGTGGCCCTGGAAAAGACCACCCACCAACTGGAAAATCTTCAGGCAAAACTGGCCCAGCGTCTTCCCGAAAGCGCATCTCTTATTTTCACCGCCCACTTCATGATTTTAAAAGATGCCAAATTTATAGATAAAATTGTCAGCTTGATTGAAAAAGGAACCACTCCTCCGGAGGCTGTACGATCGGTGACCAGAGATTATGTCAATATTTTTCTGTCGAGCACCCACGCCTATATCAGGGAAAAGGCCAATGATATGGAGGATCTGGCAGGCAGGATTCTTAAAAATCTTCATTATGCCGATGAATCGGAGCATGAACACGGGAAAGGCCGGATTATTATTGCACGGGATCTCTTTCCGTCTGAAATGCTCAAACTGGCCACCGAGGATGTCAAAGGAATCATACTGGTGTCGGGTGGTATCACCTCACACGTGGCAATTTTGTCCAGGTCCATGAAAATACCTTTGATCATTGCAGAAAGACCGGATCTTCTGGATATTCCGGATGGTGTTCCAATCCTTTTGGATGCCGATATCGGAAATATTTTTTTACGCCCCTCCGACAAAATCATCCAGAAATATGAAACCAGAAATAAAACCCGTCAGAAAGTCGCTCCGCACCAGGGAAAGCGGCCTGAACCGACCAGAACCCTTGATGGCCAACGTATCCGGCTTATGGCCAATATCAATCTTCTGAGCGAGCTCGCTTTGGCTAAAGACTTGAATGCCGAAGGTGTCGGCCTTTACCGCACTGAATTTCCTTTCCTGATTCGAAACAACTTTCCATCCGAAGAAGAACAGTACCTAGTATATAAAAACCTCTTTGAAGTCATGCCCGGCAAGGAGGTAACCATTCGCACCCTGGATGTAGGGGGAGACAAGGTCCTTATTTATTCCGATTCCCCCAACGAAAGCAACCCTGAACTGGGACTTCGGTCCATACGGTTTTCCCTTAAATATTTGGATATTTTTGAGCAACAGGTTCGGGCCATACTTCGTGCAGCACCTCCGGAAGAATCACTAAGAATTATGTTCCCGATGATTTCATCGGTTGATGAATTCCGTGAGGCCCGTCAGATGGTTAAAGAATGTATCGACGATTTAAAATGTGCCGGAATTAAGCATCATCCAAAACCGCAAATCGGGGCTATGTTGGAAATACCATCTGTTGTGGAGATTATGAGCGAACTGGCCCAGGAAGCTGATTTTTTCTCTATCGGCACCAATGACTTTGTGCAATACATGCTTGCGGTCGACCGCACAAACGAAAAGGTTGCGTCATACTATCGGCCTTTCCATCCATCGGTGCTCAGAGCCATGAAGCAGATGGTGCTATGGGCCAAAACATGGGGAAAGGATATTTCCGTGTGTGGTGAAATGGCTCATGAGCCTGAATTTATACCATTTTTGCTGGGTATCGGTATTAGAAGCCTGAGTGTCGACCCCCAATTTATTGCTAATGTTCAAAACCAAATCGCCACCCTTAAATTAAGTGATGCCGAGGCATATGCAAAAGAACTTCTGGGCCAATCCACTATTCAAGGCTCCTGGAAAATTTTACAGAGCTATCCACCCAATGAAAGATATCAGAGATAAGCCTGTAATCAGGCATGAAGATGTGATTGCCCTTAATTTTATCAGGGACACGGGCAACTATGTCTTTCGCCGGCATCACTTCAACGGTCTTCGTTCCCACATCATGGAAGTGCTCGATTCCAGGGATGTGGAAAAAGAAAATAAGGGTATACGCATCAAGGGCATTCAACGGTTTCCCATTGCCAAACCCTTAAAAATGCTGAGGATATTCAGAAAGCGGTTTTCAGGTTTTGAGGAAATACTGGATGAAA
>JAWOHY010000050.1:0-12048 GCA_046484945.1 Bacteroidales bacterium | reverse complement strand
CGATGACCTCTGCTTTCCAATACGACAGGTGGTAATCGACCGGCACACCGTCGTCGCCCAGGATGTTGATCTGTTCTGATGTTTCTTTTCCCCTGATCAGGATATTCTTCACCTGCATAACCAGTCCGACCCAGTCATCCGAGACATTTTTTCCAAGATATTCCTGCAGTTCAGGATATTCGAGGTACTTTGAGTAGCTGTCGATCGGATCGATGGCAGGGTAGCGCTTGCTGTCGGCGCGTTGCTGTGAAAGAGCGTAGAAGCACTGGGCTACTTTTTTGGTTGATTCGGTGACCGGTTCTTTGAGGTTTCCGCCTGCCGGCGAAACGGTACCGATGAAGGTGATGGAGCCGGTTTTGCCGTTGTTGAGGTAAACGAAGCCTGCCCTGGAGTAGAAATTGGCGATGATTGCCGGGAGGTCCATCGGGAAGGCGTCGGGGCCGGGGAGTTCTTCCATGCGGTTCGACATTTCGCGGAGCGCCTGCGCCCAGCGGGAGGTCGAGTCGGCCAGCAGCAGCACCTTCAGCCCCATGGCCCGGTAATATTCGCTGATGGTCATGGCGGTGTATACCGAAGCTTCCCTGGCCGCCACCGGCATGTTGGAGGTATTGGCGATGATGGTTGTCCGCTCCATCAGTTTCCGCCCGGTGCGCGGGTCGTCGAGCTCGGGGAACTCCGTGAAGATTTCCACTACTTCGTTGGCCCGTTCACCGCAGGCGGCGATGACGACGATATCCGCTTCGGCCTGCCGGGATATCGCATGTTGTAAAACGGTTTTGCCGCTGCCAAAAGGTCCCGGGATAAAGCCCGTGCCACCCTCGACGATCGGGTTGAGGGTGTCGATGACACGGACGCCTGTTTCTAAAAGCTTGAAAGGTCGCGGTTTATCACGGTATGTTTTCACTGCCAGCTTTACCGGCCATTTCTGGATCATGCTGACATTCACCTCCTGGTTTTTTTCATTCAGCAGGACGGCGATGGTGTCAGAAGCTTTGTGTTCCCCTTCGGGCACAACCGATTTCACGGTGTATTTCCCGGTGAATTTGAAGGGGACCATGATCCGGTGCGGCATTTCGTTTTCGGAGGTTTCGCCCAGCCAGTCGCCAGCCATGACACTATCTCCGGCTTTCGCGATGGGTTTAAAATGCCATTTCTGATCAGGATCGAGGGCCGGGGTGTAATCCCCTTTCTTCAGGAAAACCCCTTCCATTTTATCGAGATCATGCTGCAGTCCGTCGTAATTTTTCGACAAAATTCCGGGCCCAAGGGTCACCTCGAGCATCGAACCTGTGAAAACGACATCGGCACCTATCTTCAGCCCGCGGGTGCTTTCAAAAACCTGCACATCAACCTTGCCGGCAAGGACCTTGATCACTTCGGCCATCAGGTCGGTGCCCTCCTGGTGGATATAACAGATCTCATTCTGCGAAACTGGCCCGTCCACTTCCACCTGGACAAGATTGGCGATGATCCCCGCCACAGTACCTTTGGTTTTGTTTTTTTCCGGCTTCATCTATATTGAATTCATTTAGAATGCGCATAACTTTTTTCGAGATCGGTGATCAACTTAATGAAAAGCTGTTTCCCCGTTTCAGGATCGAGTTGCAGCCAGCGTTCCACCATAAATAATTTGATGATGAAAGCGAGCAGCACTTCGATCGTAAAATAATGAAATGTATTTAACTCATCCAGGATATCCCAGCGCAGCATATCCACCGACTTTTCCTTTTCCAGCAGATTATCGCTCTCGTCAATCGTCAGCAGGGTTTCTATGTGAGAGAAGTCTGCGGAAAGACCGAAATCTTTCAGGGTGCTCTTTTTCAGCGCTTCTGTGATGGTGTTTTCCCCGATATAGGCGTTTTCCCTGGAGAGTTTATATTTTCTGACATTAAAGGCTGTCAGGATATTATTCAGATGGAGGTTGAAGGAGAACCACTCTTTCAGGAAATCATTGTCCATCCCGAGGATGTAGTCGTAGTACAACCAGGTGAGTTGGTTTTCCCAGGAGTAGCCGGCAAAAACCGGGGAATCTTCTTTGAATGCCTGGATAAAGCGTTGCATATACTCCGGGGAGTCGGACGGTTCCTTGATCTCCTGTTCCAGCTCGTGCTGGGTGAAATTCCCTGTTTCATCAAAGGGTTTGTTGTTCTTCTCCAGCAGGTTCAGCAGGTTGGTATTATCGGCCGGCAGGAAGAGCAGTTTCAGCAGTTGCAGGTCGTCGGGATGCAGCTGGTGCCCCAGTTCTTCCCTGAATTCCGCCAGTGCGACAGGAAGCTTTTTATGGTCCAGAACGAGATCAGGCAGCCCGGCGACCAGGTAATAGTAATTCCTGACGAACATTATTCTCCTCCGTAAAGCAGTTGTGTGGTCCGTGGACGAAGATAAGCCTTAAAGAAATTCTCAAAATCCTCGTCGGTAAAGCTGATCAGGAAGCGGCCGTCTTTCGGCCCGATTTTGAACCCGGCGTCGAGGTTGTCATCGAATTTCACCTCAAGGGTACCGTTGAGGAGTTGTTTCTGTTTTTCCGTAAAATATTCTCCCAGGGTTTTTTCATCTTCTCTGGGAAGCAGGAGCTGCAAATCGTAGGCCTCTTTTCCCGGCGACCAGTTTTTGATCGTAGTTTCGATGATTTTTTTGAGAAAGTCTTTATCCCTGAAGGCTTCTTTCACGGGGCCGCCGGCGACTTTTGCCGTGACCAGGGCGGTGATCTCCTGTTTGATGGCGGCGATAGCCTGCCGGGCGGATAGCTTTACTTCCGATTCGGTGTTCCGGCGCAGTTCCCGGGCCTCTTTTTCAGCGTTTTCGATGATTTTGGCTGCCTCTTCTTTAGCTTTGGCACGCAATTCATCGGCATCCTTGTTGGCAGCCGCCATTATCTGATCCGCTTCTTCACGGGCTTTGGCGATGCCTTCTTTATAAATTTTAGACGTCAGTTCCTGCAGTTTGTTTTCCATGTTGCTAATAATCAATTAGGCCGCAAAATTAGAAATATTTGCAGGAAAAATATGCGATTCCGGAGATATTATGAAAAAAGAGAGGCCTAATCCTCCTTTTTTCCTTCTTTCGCCGGAGCTGTGCTTTCAGCTTTGCCACACTCTTTTATCACCGGGCAGGATGGGGAGCAACCCGATTTCCTGGGTGCGGTAGCGGCCGCTTTGCTCTTGCATTCCTTGCTTCCGCAGATGTCGCACAGGCCGTCCTTATTGGCATCCACCCAGGTGCATTCTGCTTTGGCGCTGGTAGTTTTTACCTGATCAGGGGCAACCGTCTGTGATTGTGCCTCTTTTTGGGTTTTCCGGGTCTCGGATTTCGACTGGGCAAACGATACGATCCCGATCCCAAGGAAGAATACGGTTAAGATAAAGAATTTCATTTTCATAGGTCGGTTTTTAAATTTGAGGCGTAAAAATAGGAAAATTATTGGCTGAATGAAATAAATTCGCCTGATTAGCTGAAATTATGGTTGGGTTGATTAATATGCAAAATGTTAAATATATGTTAAACTAGGTATAAGCAACAATTACCTGAAGTATAAGGGGTAAGTTTGCCGATCAATTTGGTACATTATAAACAAGTTGAAATATTTCTGAAAATCAGAAACTGCCAAATAATCCAAAAATATTTTTCATGACAATTAAAAAGCAAATGCCATTTAAGAAGTTAATTCCATTCTTAGCCATACTATTCGCTGCATCCCTTTTCATCAATGGATGTGAGAAAAAGGACGACCAGCCGCCGGTTATGATTGAGCCCATCGTACTTGATTGCAACTTTTTCAAAACAGACCAGGTGCTGGAAAATGACCCAAACCGTCCGGTTGATTATATCGTACCATGCGTAGCCCAGGTGACGGCTAACATCGTCATAAAGGCAGGGGTTGTGATTGAATTTGAAGACGATGCCGGGTTGAATGTGAGTACGGGATCTTTGAGAGTTGAGGGCACCGCCACAAGCAAGGTAGTGTTCACGGGCAAAATTAAAGTGAAAGGTTCGTGGAGGGGAATATACATCACCAGCCAGAGTGTCAACAATATCCTTGACCATGCGGTGGTTTCCTATGCCGGCGGGAACTCGTTCAATTCGAACGACGACCGCGGAAATGTGATTTGTTATAACTGCAAGATCACGGTTACCAACACTGAAATAAGTAACGGAAAGGAGCATGGTTTTCATGCCCTTTACAGCAGCACGGACATCCTTGCTTTCGAAAACAATATAATCAAAAATAATGATAAATATCCCATTTATTCCAGGATAGAGTATGGGTATATATTCAGCGGTATAAATGAATTGTCAGGTAACGGAAATGATTATATTTATCTGGAAGGTGGCCGGTCGGTAGAGGATCATCAGACATGGTACAGTAGTAACGTGCCGTTTTTTATAGATGGGAACCTGCGGATAGTCAGCGGCGGATCACTTACTCTTTTTGCAGGAGCGGATGTCCGTTTTGAATATAGCAGCAGTGTCACTATTGAAGATGGGGCATTTCTGGCCGCAAACGGTGAGGCAGGGAACAGGGTGATCCTGACAGGCCTGGCGGAGCAGCCGGGTTCATGGAAAGGAATTATCAATCGCTCCGGCGATCCCCGGAATGTGATTGATTTTGCCGAGATTGCTTACGCCGGTGGCGGGGCACACAACAGCAACGGCGACCTGGGGACGATCATTGTCTGGTCCGGCGCATACCAGCAAGTTACCAATACGATTTTGCGCGATGCTGCCGCCAATGCCCCCTGTGCCATCAATGCCCCTTACAATAATGAAACTCTGGTGTTGTCGGATAACACGGTCATCAATATTGACAACGAAGAATGCCAGTGATAGCCGGATAGAGCTGATCTCTGTCTGAAGAAATTCACCGCAGGTTATTATTTACCTTTGGGCTTCGTCTTAAATACGGGGTCGGCTGCGGTATTTTGTTTTTTCCCTTTGGAATATTGATTTTTCTTGTAGAAGAAGATCATAACCGAGATATTCTTATCCACGCCCGGCGCCGAGCCCAGCCTGGACCCGAAGCTGTTCCGTATAGTCCCGTCATCATAGATGATGCCCAGTAATCTGCCTTTTTCGTTGGTCACTTTGCCATCGGAGCCGAGCCTTCCGATCTCCTGGCCGTTATACGCGGTGATCACCCCATTGCGGATCGTGCCAAGCACTTCCCCATCGGGCCCCTTGTATTCGCCTCTGCTGGTGTACTGACCGATGGCATTTCCCACCGGGTCGTAAATCATTCCAAATACGCCGATGGTTGCCATAATCTGGCCCATTCGGTCGTAGATGACCAAACCGGAGGCCGGGGTGGCAGGTCTTACTGCTCCCCAGTCGTCTGATGAGGATGGCTGCGTGGAGGCCGGAGGGGTAATCTGCTGCCCGCTTCGTGTATAACCACCTACGGCAGCGGGTTGGTCCTGTTTCACATCAGCCCTCTTTGTTTCGGTTTGTTTATCTTTTTCTTTTTTCTTTTCATATGATTTTATATCGACCTGGGCGAAAAGTTGCGGACTGAAAAGCAGGACCGCAAGGATCAGGAAAGAAGAAATGAACTTTTTCATGACAATATATTTATATGTTCTATAAAGGTACAACAAAATTAGGCCCAGTATCTTAAATATCTCAGGAATAATGGAATTTACTATATTTACCCATCCTAAATTATAAAAATCACTGTGAAAGCAAAACTATCAATCCTACTCTTCCTCAGTCTCTTACTGGGAAATATTGCGCAGGCACAAACCGATCCTGTTGTAGATAGGATCATCGAAATCGGGAAAACCGACAATCAAACCATGGACCATCTCGACATCCTTTGCAACCGCATCGGAGGGAGGCCTGTCGGGTCATCGGCATATGAGAGCGCCACTATTTGGGCCGCGGAAAAGTTCATAGAATGGGGCATGGAGGTAATCCTGGATGAGATCGGTGTGTTGCCGGTGGGTTTCAACCGCGGGCCCTGGTTTGGCAGGATGTTATCGGAGGAGGGGATGATCCTGCACTTTGCCACGCCTTCCTATACAGCAGGGACAAAAGGCGTGCAAAGAGGCCATGTGCTGAAAGAACCGAGAACACAGGCTGAGTTCGACCGTATGAAAGGGAAGCTGAATGGCGCCTGGGTGCTCATTCTTGGAGAGAATAACGGTTTCCCGGTTGATATTTCAGCCAGGGCCGACAGTATGCGGGATTCTATCAAGGTGGCGAACGCAAAGACCGCGGAGGAAAACAACAGGATCCGGCGCGAAAACCGAGAAAACCGTGAGAAGGGGCTGCCGGAAAAAGAACTTCTTCCGATGAACGAGGAACCCGCCCTGTTCTATAAGGAAATGCGTGAGGCCGGCATCCTCGGCATCATCCAGTCGTCGAAAGTACCCATCCAGGTGATGTATGACCGGAAGAACATCATGAGCATGACTTTTGATAATCTTCCGACCGTACCTGATATCAAGCTGAGCGAGCATCAATATCAAGTCATAAAGCAGATGGTGGAGGAGCGGCGCTATTTCCTCCTCGAATTCGACATAAGAAACCATTTCCGGCCCGGGCCCCTCCCTTACCACAATGTGATTGGCGTCATACCCGGCACCGAGTATCCCGACGAATATGTCATCGTGGGTGGTCACCTCGACTCGTACGATGTAGCCACCGGCGGGGTGGACAACGGTTCCGGGGCCACGCCGTCGATGGAAGCGGCCCGGCTGATCATGGCCGCCGGCGGGAAGCCGAAGCGGACCATCCTGGTCACCCTCTGGGGCGCAGAGGAATTCGGCCTGCTGGGATCACAGAGCTGGGTGGACCGGAATCCCGACAAGCTGGATAAAATCTCTAATATGTTCAACCGCGACGGAGGGCCGACGGTAATCAGCGGGATCCATGTCCCTGCCGCCATGCGTGACGATTTTGAAATGATCTGCTCCCCGCTTAATGACATAAACCCTGATTTTCCCTTCAAGATCGAAGAGCGGCAGCCCTCCACAAAGCCCGAAAGGGCATGGGGGACCGACAGCGGCCCGTTCGCCGTGGCCGGGGTACCCACATTGCACTTCAATACCGCCGACAGCAAAGGATATAATTTTAACTACAGGGAGATCTGGCATACCGAACGGGACACCTACGACAAAAGCATCCCTGAATACCAGGAGCACACTGCTATTGTCACCGCCGTAGTGGTTTACGGTGTTGCCAACCTGGATCATTTGCTGAGCAGGGAAGGGTACTGGGTTGAGCCTTAAGGGGAAGAGGGCAAGAATAATTATGATTAATAAGCCGGAATCTATAAAGGGACTCAAAGAAGAGTTAAGGCAACGCTCAGCGGGCGAACTGGTCGAGCTATGTCTTCGTTTATCGCGGTTCAAGAAAGAAAACAAAGAACTGTTGACCTATCTGCTGTTTGATTCAACTGATGAGTCAGGCTACATTAAAAGTGTTAAATCTGATATGGACGAACAGTTTGAGCAGATCAACACGACATCTTCTTATTTTATAAAAAAGAGTATACGGAAAATCTTGAAAAACACCAGGAAACATATCCGCTATTCAGGGAAAAAAGAAACCGAGGTTGAGCTGCTGATCTATTTCTGCTTCAAAATGAAGAATTTCAGGCCGCCGGTACTGGACAATACATCAATGAATAATCTTTACTCCCGCTTAATGGATTCCATTAAAAAATCCATACTCACCCTTCACGAAGATTTGCAGTATGATTACGGGAAGGCGATAGAGGGGCTACTGTAAAATGTTGATAGTATTCTTGCCTTCATAAACAGATATAAAATAGCAGCCAAATCGGTTTTCCGCTTCGGTAAGCTATCGGCACACTGTATTGCCCTGTCGTCGGGGCGCTATTTTTCAATGACGCGATGCAATCGCGCGCTATCCGGGTTAGCCATTAATCGTTGCCGTATCCACTGCCTGGAAGAAATGGGCCAGTTTGCTGTTTTTTATTGTCCAGACATGAGTTGCATTGCCTTTCACAAAGGGCATTCCCTTGCATTCGTGCCATTCTATTTCGGGATCAAAGAGATCCAATACGCCAGGGACATTTCCGGTGGCAAAATTGGAATACGCTTGTTTTCGAAATCCCGAACAGGCGAAGTGATCCGGCTTACCCTGATCAGATAAATTCCTGCCGGATTGGCAGAAAGATCAAATAAATATGAGTCTTGTCCCGCCAGTTCGACGCTTTCCAGCCTTTCTCCCATGATATTATAGATTTCCAACTGTATACCTGCGGAGTGATATTGTGCGCTGCGGCCGTGATCACCAATGGCAATGTTGTTTGCGGGTTTTCTTCCCAGACGCAACGCACACTGAGGCCGTATGATATTTACCAAATCGCCATTGAGGGGTTCCGGAAGAATCGCCGTATAAACATTTCCGGCATCGAAACTGACTTCCAATGCAATGTTGCAGGAACTCTCCTGGCTGTTTAAGGTAAATGAAATATCAACAAACCCAAAATCACGACCAGGGAAAGTCTCCGCTTCCCCGGTTGCGCTGCGTTTCACGGGGACTGATCATTCTTTTTTGTTCATATGAAATATTTGTATATTTGTAGACTGCGGAGGTTTTTATATGATTAAAGGGAGAAATACAGGTCGCCGGGAGTTTTTGAAGGTTATCGGCGGGATGACGCTGGGGGGCTTGGTGTTCCCGGCATCGGGGGCGGTGCGGACATTGTTGCCGTACGATATGCTGATGAATGATACTGCAAATCAGGGCGGTTACGAGCCGCCTTACGTGGAGCTGCACCGCAGCGGGGCGCTGAAGGAGCGGGCGGAGATCCTGTGGGACATGATGGGCCTGTGCATGTCATGCCCGCGGGAATGCGGCAAGGACCGCCTCCGCGGCCAGCGTGGCGACTGTAACTCGACCGCCGATCTCGAAATAGCCTCCTACCATCCCCATTTTGGCGAAGAGCGGGAGCTGGTCGGCCGGAACGGCTCCGGCACCGTCTTTTTTACCCACTGCTCGCTGCACTGCGTTTTCTGCATCAACTTCGATATCAGCCAGATGGGCAGGGGCAGCAGGGAAAGCATATCCAGCCTGGCCGGCATGATGCTCTCGCTCCAGCGCCGGGGTTGCCCGAACATCAACCTCGTGACGCCGACCCACTATGCCGCCCATATCCTGAAGGCGGTCGACGAAGCGGCCGGGAAAGGGCTGAAGGTGCCGCTGGTCTACAACACCTGCGGCTGGGAGAAGAAAGATATTTTGCAGTTGCTCGACGGCGTGGTGGATGTCTACCTGGCTGACTTCAAGTACGACGATGCCGCGGCGGCCGACAAATATTCACCGGGGGCAAAATCCTATCCTGAGATCACCAAAACGGCATTGCTGGAGATGCACCGCCAGGTGGGGGTGGCCCGCCCCGACAGCAAAACGGGGCTGATGAACCGGGGACTTATGATCCGCCACCTGGTGATGCCCAACAATGTGGCCCGCTCCGACAGGGTCATGCAATGGATCGGGCAAAACCTGCCGCAGAACACCTATGTGAATATCATGTCGCAATACACCCCGATGTTCCGGGCCAACCGCTTTCCCGAAATATCGCGGAGCATTACACAGAGGGAATACGATTTGGCGGTCGCGGCTGCGCGCCAGGCGGGGCTCACAAACCTGCACCTACAGGGGTGATAACCGGCGGGAGGATTTCAGGAGATGATTTACTAACCAAAAATTCCATCATATGAAACAAACAACCATTATCATTATCGCGCTTGTCATGCTGCTGTCCGGATGTTCGGAAGCCATGAAGCAAAAGGAAAAGAAAACTGAACTCAGCGAAGCCGACAAAGTGCTGATCGAAAAGGCCAACCGGTTTTTTGCAACGCTTCCCGAGCCGGGTGACCCCAACACCCCGCTTGCCCTACTGGGGAAAAAGCTCTATTTTGAAGAGGCCATTTCGGCCAACGGGAAGATGAGTTGCAACACCTGCCATCCGATCGCCACCTATGGCGTCGATAACCTCCCCGTCTCGCCTGGTTTTGACGGGACTCCCGGCACCCGCAACAGTCCGACCACATTCAACGCCTGGTTCCATACCGCCCAGTTCTGGGATGGCCGTTCGCCCGACCTGGCTGACCAGGCCAAGGGACCTGTTCTCAACCCTGTGGAAATGGGCCTTTCGACGGGAGAAGAGGTGGAAGCGATCCTCGCCGGTATTCCGGAATACTATGAGATGTTTTCCACTGCTTTTCCGGATGAGGACCGGCCCATCACTTTTGATAATTTCGCTTTAGCCCTGGAGGCTTTCCAGGGGACCCTTGCCACGCAGGCTGCCTTCGACGAATTTCTTGACGGGGCTGTCAACCAGCTCACCGCGGTGCAGAAGGAGGGACTGGCCATCTTCATGGATGCAGGGTGCATTGCCTGTCATACAGGACCCGGCCTGGGGGGCAATAATATGCACCGCTTCGGCCTGGTGCACGGACCCTATTATGAGTTCACCGGTTCCCAGCGCCCCGACCGTGGCGTTGCAGATATTACAGGCGTTGAAACGGATCAGTATGTTTTCAAGACGCCTTCGCTGCGCAATATTGAGAAAACAGCGCCTTATTTCCATGATGGCAGCGTCGAAAGTCTTGCCGAAGCCACGCGCATCATGGCGTACGTCCAGCTGGGAAAGGAACTGAGCGACGAAGAGATCGGCAAGATCGTTGAATTTTACAAAAGCCTGACAGGGGAGATCCCCGAACATGCCTTGTAGAAGATTCCACGATGATGATGCAAAATCCCCCGAAGGGGTTATTTCCTTACGCCACAGACTAACTGATCATCCGGCAACCAGGTTGAAGTTACGATAGTTTCCGGAAGCGGATCATGGCGAAGGCGAGGATCAGGCCGATGCCGATGAACAGGGCCCAGTTGGAGATGGGGATAACATTGGGGTCGTATCTGGGGATGGCACAACTTGTGAATTGCTGCATTTGCACGGCCGGATCCCCGATAAAACCCAGAAAAGTCGTGGCGCCAGTGGCAGTGTTTACCCACCGGTACTCTGCATGAAATGTAGAGTTATTAAACGCGCACATCACCACTTTTTTCAGGTCAGGGTCCCAGCCCAATCCCTGGCCATAATTGGCATCAAATCCGATAGGCCCAATCGCAGTGGCCAGGCCATTCAGCTTGTTGATAGAGAAAAATACATCCAAAGCAAGATCATAGCCCCAGAGATTGCCCTGATCATCGAAGGTGATCCCGATCATAAAATAGGAATTGGTGCCAAAATTACCAATATACTGCGTGGTCAGCGTATTAAAATCCACTGTGTACAAATTATCAGCGGAAGTGCAGATGTAATAGGTCCCACTCGAATATTCAAGGGCAATGCCTATAACTTCTCCGCTGACAGCGATCACCCCCAGTGTTTGCACTGTGGCCGTGTTTAGATCAACGAGAAGCACTGTGCCAGCATGATCCACGGCATATAGTTTGGTGTTATCGCCGGCAACCATTTCAACGGCGTTCAAAAAATTTGTGCTCGGGTAGCTTACGATAGGAATGACCGTGCCGGGAAGAGTGGCATCGAAATAGGCGAAATCCTGGTTGACGCCTTCCCAGCTATAAACGTTCAGTCCGGCCAAAGGACCATCGGTGTAATTTTGATTGGATTTGTGGCCGTACCCGTCGCCAACAGGAACCGGCCCGTAGGAATTGACTTCCGTTTGGCTGAAAACATCCGGCAATGTAATGATAAACATTGCCAGTGCAGCGATTGCAAAGATTTTTAATGAATTTTTCATATGATTTGATTTTTAATTTGAGTAAAGATACAAAGAGCGGACCGTGAAAGTCAAGTATTAGTTGTATGAATGAAGCTTATTCGTACAACAAGTCGGTATCCGGGAAGAGAAAAAGGGCAGAAAATTATAGGCGTCAGCTAAAATCCCCCCAACGTTAAAACTGCAAGCTTTTTCTTGATATGGTTTATGATATTGACATGACTGCTTTTGTGTCTGCCAGTACTTAGCATCCGTTACACGTCGGATTTAGTCAATAAAGTTATGCAATGATGGTTATATATCAAAACATTTTCAATGGATTTTTTTG
>JAWOHY010000224.1:0-15138 GCA_046484945.1 Bacteroidales bacterium | reverse complement strand
TTGCCATTCTCCGGGTCTTCTTTTTCCAGGATTTCCTGGGAAGCCGGTTTTCTTCGGATAAAGAAAAAAGCGAATACGTTATTGACGAACTGACAAACCGTAAACCGAATGATTGAAAGTATTGACATCGGCCTGGTCAACTGGTCAAGGGCGCAATTTGGCCTGACGGCCATGTACCACTGGCTGTTCGTGCCACTCACCCTGGGCCTGGCGTTTATCATGGCCATCATGGAGACGATCTATGTTAAGACGGGCGACGAGCACTGGAAAAAGGTCACCAAATTCTGGATGAAGCTCTTTGGGATCAATTTTGCCATCGGCGTGGCCACCGGCCTCATCCTCGAATTCGAGTTCGGCACCAACTGGTCGAATTACTCCTGGTTCGTGGGCGATATCTTCGGCGCTCCGCTGGCGGTGGAAGGCATCATGGCCTTTTTCCTCGAATCGACCTTCGTAGCCGTGATGTTCTTCGGCTGGAACAAAGTGAGCAAGAGGTTCCACCTGGTCTCCACCTGGCTGGTAGCGGTGGGTGCCAGCCTCAGCGCACTATGGATACTGGTGGCCAACGCCTGGATGCAGAACCCGGTCGGCATGCGCTTCAACCCGGATACGGCCCGCAATGAGATGGTCGATTTCTGGGCGGTGCTCTTCTCCCCTACCGCCATCAACAAGTTCCTGCATACCGTCACCTCCGGTTACGTTTTAGCCGCTGTTTTTGTCATCGGCATCAGCGCCTGGTTCATGCTTAAGAAACGGGAAATGCTCTTTGCCAAAAGAAGCATGCTGATCGCCTCTATTTTCGGCCTGGTCATGGGCGCTTTCCTGATCCTGACCGGGGATGAATCGGCCCGTGAGGTGGCCCGGGTGCAGCCGATGAAGTTCGCCGCCATGGAAGGGCTTTACGAAGGCAGGCGCAACGCACCGCTGGTGGCCATCGGGTTCTTTGCCAGGCCGCAGGACCCCGATCACCCCAAGCAACAGGAATTCCTCTTCAAGATCGAAATCCCCAACATGCTCTCCTATATGGCATTCCTTGATCCGAATGCCTTTGTCCCCGGGATCAGGGACCTGGTTCATGGGAACGAAAAGCATAACATCATATCGTATTCCGAAAAGATCGAGCGGGGAAAGATCGCCATCCGGACATTGCAAGATTACAAGCAAGCCTTATCAGATAATAACACCGACAATGCGACAGTGCTCGCCGCGCAATTCGATGACGCTGATTTCATCGACAATTATTTCCGCTACTTCGGGTATGGTTTTTATGATGACCCCATCGCCATGGTCCCGGGCGTCCCGGTTTCGTTTTATTCATTCCATGTCATGGTCATCCTGGGGGTACATTTCATGATCCTCTTCGCCCTGGTTCTGTTACTACTGTTAAGGGACAACCTGCATACCAAACCCTGGATACTTTGGGTGGCGTTATTCACCATACCGCTGGTGTACATCGCCTCTATGGCCGGCTGGATGCTGGCCGAATTCGGCAGGCAGCCCTGGGTGATCCAGGACCTGATGCCGACCATCGCCGCGGTTTCCCGCATTGATAAATCGGCGGTGCAGATCACATTCTGGCTGTTCGTCGTTCTGTTCACCGCCCTGCTCATTGCTGAGATCAAAATCATGGCCTCCCAGATCCGGAAGGGGCCCCATACGGAAGGAGGAAACTGATATGTTCGAAAACCTGTCACATTTCGCATTGCAGCAATACTGGTGGATCATTATCTCCTTACTGGTGTCTCTGCTGGTATTCCTTCTGTTTGTCCAGGGCGGCCAGACGCTGATCTACCGGCTGGGCAGGACCAAACATGAACGGACAATGATCGTGAACGCCCTGGGAAGAAAGTGGGAATTCACCTTTACCACGCTGGTCACCTTCGGCGGGGCTTTTTTCGCCTCTTTCCCGCTGTTCTATACCACCAGCTTTGGCGGGGCATACTGGGTTTGGATGATCATCCTGGTCGCCTTCGTCATACAGGCCGTCGCTTTTGAGTTCCGCACCAAGCCTAATAATTTCCTCGGACAAAAGACCTTTGAGACCTTTCTCTTCGTGAACGGCATGGTGGGGACCATTTTCCTGGGAACCGCCGTGGCCACCTTCTTTACCGGGTCGCCCTTTTTCGTCAGCGAGATGAACTTCTCGCAATGGAAGAGCCCGTTCCACGGTCTCGAACTGGCGCTCGACTTCGGCCGGTATGCCACTTATGTCAACCTTTCACTGGGGCTAGCGGTGTTCTTTTTAGCACGCGTCCTGGGAACCCTCTTCCTGCTGAACAGCATCGACGACGCCATTATCACCAAAAGGGGATTGCATGTGATGATCAAGAATGCCCTGCCATTCCTCTTCTTCTTCCTGTTTTTCCTGGTGAATATCCTTGTCCGCAAAGGCTTTGCCTATGACCCGACCACCGGAATTGTTTTCCTGGAACCTTTCAAATACCTCAAAAACCTGTTAGAAATGCCGGTGGTACTGGTCATTTTCCTGGCCGGGCTGCTACTGGTGCTGACAAGCATGTATAAAACCTGGAAATCATTTGACACCTTTCATTCCAAAGCCATCTGGATGGCCGGCCCGGGAACGGTGCTGGTCGTATTTGCCCTCTTCCTGACCGCAGGGTTCAACAATACGTCGTTCTACCCGTCAACCTATGACCTGCAAAGCTCGCTCACGATCCAGAACGCCTCTTCCAGCAAATATACCCTGACCGCCATGAGCTACGTCTCACTGATGATGCCGTTCGTATTTGCCTATATCTGGTACGCCTGGCGTGCGATCAGCCGGAAGAAGATCGATAAAGAGGAAATGGAAGAAGAAGGACATAAATATTAGTTCCGAGTTCCGAGTTCCGAGTTTCGAGTTTCGTGTTCCGTGTTCCGGGATTTACCAAAAACAAGAAACAAAAAACAAAAAACAAAAAACAAAAAACAAGAAACACGAAAATGCATACCGTTCAAATCCTCTGGTTTTTATCACTTCCGGTGGTGATCTATCTCACTTACCGGCTAATATTGTTCATTGTAAAGAAATATGAAAAGAAATTTCCACCGGGGGCAGACATAAATCCGGGCGGGAATTCCTGAATTATAATTACTTTTGACATTATTTTTTAAACCTCGACGTTATCGATATTCTTTTGATCATGACCAAAAACCTATTTTTCTCGCTTCTGATAGGGTTATTCTCACTTTCCCTTCATGCACAAACCAGTTTTACCCTGCCGGACGATGCGGCCCAAAATCCTTACTGGATAGAAATGATGCAGGACCCGAAGGTGAATTTCTATGATGTTCAGCACGCTTTCAATGTTTACATGGAAGGGCGGGACCTGAGCAAGATAAAGGGTTGGAAGCCCTTTAAGAGATGGGAATACCGTATGCTGGAGGGGCGGATCTTTCCCGACGGCACCCGGCGGCCCGACGATCATATATTAAAAGAATACAAGCAATACATGGCAACGCATCCGGGTGCCCGTTCACCGGAGGGGAGCTGGGTGAACCTGGGGCCATATGAAATCCCTGTTTCCCGCGGATATGTGGGGCTTGGGCGACTGAATGCCATTGCATTCGACCCGGTTGACCCCGATGTGATCTGGGTCGGCGCCCCTTCGGGCGGGTTATGGAAAACCACCAACGGAGGCAACAACTGGACGTCATCAACCCAGCATCTCCCTTCCCTGGGCGTTTCATCGATCCTGATCGATCATACCGATCACTCCGTCATGTATATCGGCACCGGTGACCGCGATGCAGGGGATGCTTTTGGCATTGGCGTTTACAGGTCGACCGACGGAGGAGAAACCTGGGAGCAATGGAACAATGGGATGGGTAACCGCATCGTCGGGATGATGGTCATGCACCCAAATGACAACATGATCATTCTGGCCGCTACCAACGGCGGCATTTACCGCACTACAGACGGCGGCGCTAACTGGACATTCATCATATCAGGCAATTTTAAAGATATCGTCCTCAAACCTAATGACCCCAATATCATTTATGCCGCCGGCAACGGCAACTTCTTCCGATCCACGGATAACGGGCAGACTTTTTCACTGATCAGCAACGGGTTGCCTGGAAGCGCCAGGGCGGCGATTGCCGTCACACCTGCCAATCCCAATTACGTCTATGTTATCCTGACCAACAGCGATTCATTCAAGGGACTTTACCGTTCTACCGATACCGGCCAGAACTTCTCACTTCGCTCCAATGCGCCAAATATCATGAGCTGGGGTTGCAACGGCGGAAGTGGTGGCCAGGCATGGTATGACCTTGACATCGCCGTCGATCCCACCAACTCCGATATCGTCTTCGCCGGCGGGGTGAACTGCTTCAAATCCTCCAGCGGAGGCACCACCTGGAACATCAGTTCCCACTGGTGGGGCGACTGCGGTGTGACGGCCGTGCATGCCGACTTGCACATTTTGGAATATAACCCCCTGAATAACAGGCTATATGCAGGAAATGACGGAGGCATCTATTATACCGACAACCAGGGGGCCAGTTGGGTGATGATCACCAATGACCTGCCGATCACGCAAATTTACAAGATCGGCCAGAGCGCAACAGTAAAAGACAAGGTAGTCATCGGGACCCAGGACAATGGCTCATCGACCTATCTGGGAAATGATTACTGGCAATTCATACTGGGCGGCGACGGGATGGAATGTGCCGTCGATCACCAGGATGCCAATTACAGCTATGCCACGATCTATTACGGATACATCGCCCGCTTCTACCAGAATGTCAATAACGGAACGGTCGCCCAGAACGGGTTCAACGGGATCAATGAATCGGGTGCCTGGGTAACGCCATTCATCTTGGATGAAAACGATCCCAACATCATGTTCGTCGGTTACAAGAATATCTGGCGCTCCCCCAATATCAAAGCGCCAACCAGCCAGATCATCTGGGAGAAGATCTCGGATAACCTGGCAGGGAACAACTCCCAGAATATGCGCGTCCTGGAGCAATCGCCCGCCAATACGGATATCCTGTTTGCCGCCCGTTACGACAACAAACTGTTCCGTACCGATGATTGCAAAGCCACAGCCCCCCAATGGTTTGACCTGACCGGCCTGCTTCCGGTCAGTGGTGGCATTAGCGATGTGGAATGTCATCCTTTCGATGAGGATATCGTATATCTGTCACAGGACAACCGGATCTATAAGTCGACCGACCGGGGACAGTCGTGGGAAGACATCTCCGGAACCCTGCCCAATGTGGCCTACACTAGTATAGCCTACTACTTGAACAGTCATGAAGGCCTTTATGTCAGCAGCGATTTGGGGGTGTTTTATAAAGACCAGTTCATGAGCGACTGGATCATGTTCAGCGATGGCCTCCCGGTGGATGTCTCCATCAGGGAAGTAGAGATATACTATGACCCGACCGATCCGGCCGGGGACATGATCCGTGCCGGCACATACGGGCGGGGCCTTTGGGAATCTGATATGTATCATTATCCGCCCACTGCGGATTTCACTACCTCCGAGACCATCATTCCCGCCGGTTGCGCCCTCGATTTCACCGATCTCTCCTCCGGCGTGCCTACCGCCTGGCGCTGGGAATTCGACGGTGCTGATCCTTCGATTTCATACGACCGGAACCCAACCGGTGTTTTGTATTCAACAACGGGAGACTTCCAGGTAAAACTGGTGGTTAGCAATGAAGCCGGCGCTGATTCCCTGATCTATACCGACTATATCAGCGTCAGTGATACGATCCTGCCACTGGTGGAATTCAGTACCGATGCGACGAATGTCTGCACCGACGATATCGTGCATTTTTATGACATCAGCCAGCACTGCCCCGATGCATGGACCTGGTCGTTTTCACCTGCGACAATCGCTTACCAGCAAGGCACCAATGCCAACTCACAAAATCCGGTGGTGGAATTCCGGCAATCAGGCGTTTATTCCGTGACCCTTACCGTTACCAACCAGAACGGTCAGAACACCCTTACCAAAACCGATTATATCCAGGCCGGCGGCTATATGCTGCCATTCGAAGAAAACTTTGAGTCAGGTTCGTTTACCGACCAGAGCTGGACTGTCGTTAATCCTGATTTTGGCTATACATGGGAAAATTTTCATATCGAAGAAACAGATAATCACGCGGCCAGGATGAAATTCTATGGCTATGTGAAACTGGGAGAACGCGATCGGCTGATCAGTCCGTATCTGAACTTCAGCCAGTTCAGCAATGTTTTCCTGACCTTCGATCATGCTTATTCCCAGCGCTTTTCACAACAGGACTCACTCATCATATATATAGCCGGCGGATGTTCGGAAGACTGGGTCCGGATCTGGGGCGGGGCTCCCGACGGTCATGGTGGATTTGAAACCGCCCCTTCGACCCCTTACGAGTTTGTGCCGATAAACAATGAGGACTGGTGCAGCCTGGGATGGGGCGCAGACTGTTTCACCATTGACCTGACCGATTGGGCCGGTCAAACGAACCTGAAAATCATGTTCGAGGCCTTCAATGATCTCGGCAACAACCTCTACCTGGATAACATCGTTATTTCAAATACAACCGGTGAAAGCTTCATTGAGCCTCCCATTGGCTCTTTTACCGTTTTTCCAAATCCCAGCAGGGGGGTCTTTACACTCTATATCTCGGGTATCACGGGGCGCTTGGAGGCAGAGGTCCTCAATACCCAGGGGCAGCTTGTGTGGAAAAATGATTTTACAAACATTTCTGATTCTTATCAGCACGTGATGAACCTTTCAGACTGGTCCAAAGGGATTTATATCATCCGCCTGGTCAGCAATGAGCGGGTAATCGTCCGGAAGATCATTATCGAATAAACGCCTTTCATTTGAACCTTTTTTATGTACCGGACCCGGGTGGGGACTTCCATACCCTGAATGAAGAGGAATCACGCCACTGCGTAAAAGTACTGCGCCTGAAAACGGGCGATGTGATCCATATCACCGACGGCAAAGGCAACCTCTGGGAATCAGTCATCGAAGACAACAACCCCAGGGGATGCACCATCAGGTTAATCAAAAACCAGAAACCAGAAACCAGGAACCAGAACCTTAAATACGGTTTCCGCCCCTATTGCCTCCACATCGCTATCGCCCCTACCAAGCGCATCGACCGCTTTGAATGGTTCCTGGAAAAAGCCACCGAAATCGGGATCGATGAAATCACACCTTTAATTTGCGACCATTCGGAAAGGCGCCATATCAGGCCTGACAGGCTGGTCAAAGTCATTACAGCCGCCATGAAACAATCTATCAAGGCGTGGCATCCTGTTTTAAATGAACCGGAAACCTTCGATGCATTCCTGAAAAAGGACAGCGGCAACAGGTGCAAACTAATGGCTTATATCGACGATGTTTCACCAATGCTAAGCCATGCGTATGAGAAAAGTCGGGATGTGATTATCCTCATCGGGCCGGAGGGCGACTTCAGTGAAGAAGAGGTCAGGAAAGCCAAAGAAAAAGGTTATCAGACGGTTTCCCTTGGATATAGCCGTTTGCGCACTGAAACGGCCGGCGTAACAGCCTGCACGGCAATATACCTGGAAAATCTCGGAGAATAAGCCTTACCGGTTTATCACGAATTTTCGCGTCACCAGCAGGTGGTCGTTCACGCTAAGGGTGTAAAAATAAATCCCATTCACCAGGTCTCCGACCGGAATATTGATGGTGCCGGAAATACCGGTCAATTGCACTTCTTTCACCCTGGCACCCAGTATATTGGATATTATGATGTTGGATTTCCGGGTATCTTCCGGAAGCCTGTAATCAAAGTTCACCGTTCCGACGGCAGGATTTGGGTAGGCGTCTGATAATGTTATGCGTGACAGCAGATCCTCAGCAACGAATACCGGGCTGGCATTGTACTCGACCATGAACCACACCGAATCATTCACATTGTTCACATCAAAGAAAATATAGCTGATCCGGCTGATGCCAATTACGCCATTGGGAAAGTAATCCCCGTAAAAACTAGTATCATTGACCTGATCGGGCCCGATCAGGATTGAAGTAAGAGAAACATATGTATTAGGAGGAAAACACAACCCCCAGCAGAAAACATTCATCGTATTCGGAAGCGTATCACCGGCATTGATGTGCTTTTTTACTTTTACTTCAATGGCATCGGCGGAATTGTTTTTCACACCGGCTTTGGCCTGTATATAGGGATCCGTGGGATCACCCATGACCTGTACCGTGGTCCCCGGGGAGATGGGTTCGCCGTTATAAATAAGCGAAAGGCTTTGGCTGTATAAACTTACAGTAATAATAACAGATAGCGCAGACAGTAATATTTTCTTCATATTCATTTGGTTTTGAAAAAAGTTAAGAAACTGCAAAGATATCAAATATCGAGTTATTTATTTGTATTTTTACACTCGCATTTTCAAATCAAAAATCATACCAATGAAAAAATCTTTTTTACTGTTCCTTTCATTTTTCGTCATGGCTTTATTCGCTGCAGCCCAGCAAGTACCCCGCAACCTGGTTGTCGTAGAAATAGGTACAGGCACCTGGTGCCCTTATTGCCCTGCAGCGTCCAATGGCGCCGACGACCTGCTGGCCAATGGTTATGATGTAGCTGTTATCAAATACCACTCCGGCGACAGTTATGCCAATGCATATTCCAATGCACGGGTGAGTTATTATAACATAACGGGGTTTCCAACCGCTTACTTCGACGGGCTCAGTCCGGTCGTAGGGGGCGGAGGATCTTCCCAGACCATGTTCCCCCAATATTCTTCAAGGGTGAACCAAAGGATGGCGATACAGTCAGCTTTCACCATTGACCTGGAAGGGACCCATACCTGTCTGACAGATTTCACAGCCTATGTTACCGTTGAAAAAGTGCATACCAATACCAGCACTAATCTCCGCCTGCATGCAGTCCTGACCGAAAAACACATTCCCGAGAACTGGCAGGGCATGACCGAGATCAACCATGCCTGCCGGCTGATGATCCCGAACCAGAACGGAACATCGGTGAGTTTTCAGGGAGGGAATACACAAAATTTCACCCTTCAGTTCTCACCCAATCCCGCATGGGTCTTTGAAAACATGGAGCTGGTGGTTTTCCTTCAAGACCATAACACCAAAGAGATCTTCCAGGGAGCCAAGCTGATGCTGACCGATTTTATGCCGGAATATTCGTTCGATGCCAACGTCAAAAAGATCGATAACCTGCCGACCGCCGCCTGCAATGGTATCTTTGAGCCTCATGTCCTTATCAGGAACCTGGGTGCTGAAACGCTGACCGACCTGGAAATCACTTATCATGTTAATAACGGCACATCGCACAACTACTCCTGGATCGGATCGCTGGATTACCTGGAAGAGGAAGCCGTCGTGCTTCCATCTTTAGATTTCACGGTTGAGGAGGATAATCAGCTGATTGTTCAAAGCATGAACCCGAACGGTAACCCTGATGAATGTCCTTCCAACGACCAGATGACCCAAACTATACCCATGGCCTTGTATACCCCAAATTCAATAAAACTCTTCCTGCGCACAGATACCAACCCGGAAGAAACCACATGGGAGATAAAGAACGCATCCGGCGAAGTATTGTTTTCCGGCGGCCCTTACACCACCAGTAATCAAACCATCCAGGAAACCTTCGACCTTGAAGAGGATGAATGCCACACCTTCAGCGTTTATGACAGCGGTGGCGACGGTCTGATCCTCCCTGCCTTCATCATGCTCTATCATGGCAGTGGCAATATGATTTATCAGGCATCATTATTCGGTTCCGGCGAATCGACGGAATTTAACACGGCCGATCCGGTAGGTATTTCCGAAGAAATTCAGTATGCCCATGTTACCATTTTCCCGAATCCGGTTCAGAACCAGGCGAGCCTGGTAATCAGCCTTGAACAGCCCGCAATGGTTTCCTATGAGGTTTACGCGGCCACAGGGCAACTGATAATGGAAGCAGATGCAGGCTGGTTGACAACCGGACAGCATGCCTTGATGCTCGACGCTTCCCTCTGGAAAACAGGTCTGTACATTTACCGGGCACAGGTGGGAGAAAAAATGCATAGCGGCAAGTTTACCGTTCGGGTGAATTAACCAAAGCGCGTTGTGAGGCTGTTTCCCTGCCTTTCCATATCTTTGCGTTATGCACAATAATGATCTCTCCCCACGCGACGGTTTCGGATCGAAGATAGGGACTGTTGCCGCGGTGGCCGGCTCGGCCGTCGGACTCGGGAACATCTGGCGTTTTCCTTATATCACCGGTGAAAATGGCGGTGCGGCCTTTATCCTTGTCTACATTTTCATCATTATCATGGTCGGCATCCCGGTGATGCTTTCGGAATTCACGATCGGACGACGGGCACAGCGAAATGCTTTCGGCTCTTTCAGGCTGCTGGCACCGCGCCAGCCCTGGTACCTGGTAGGTGTCATGGGCATCGCCGCTGCCTTCATGATATTGGCCTTCTACAGCACCGTGGCTGGCTGGACCTTCGAATACCTCCGCCTGTCGCTGTTCAACGGATTCAAAGGGAAAAGCCCGGAGGAACTGAATGCATTGTTCGAAAATTTCAAAACTGCCGGGTGGAAACCGGTAATCTGGCAGGTGGTGGTCATGCTGCTCACCGGCGGCATCCTACTGGCCGGCGTAAGAAAAGGGATAGAGAAATATACCAAGATCCTGATGCCCATGCTCCTGGTACTGCTGGTCATCCTGGCCATCCGCTCCATCACCCTTCCCGGAGCTATGCAGGGGCTGACATTCCTGTTCAGGCCCGATTTCTCCAAGATCGATGCTTCCACCATCCTGGAAGCGCTAGGGCAAGCTTTTTTCTCCATGAGCATCGGCATGGGAACGATCATTACCTACGGTTCATATATCCGGAAAAAGGACAAGCTGAGTGAAACGGCCTTTTCTGTGGCAGGCGCCGACCTCATCGTCGCTTTGCTGGCGGGAATGGCCATTCTTCCGGCTGTATTTGCATTTGGTATCGCTCCTTCTGAAGGACCCGGCCTGGTCTTCATTACGCTTCCTAATATATTCCAGCATATGCCTGGAGGTTATTTCTGGGCTTTGATGTTTTTTACATTGCTCATTATTGCCGCCCTTACATCCACAATATCAGTTCTGGAGGTTGTGGTCGCCTACATATCAGAAGAACTCAGCATCAGACGAAGATATGCAACCATCATAGCAACCATCGGCGTCACTTTTTTAGGTGTCCTGTGTACATTATCCCAGGGACCTTACCCCCAGTTCAGTCTTTTCGGCAGGAATCTTTTCGATCTCATGAACTTCTCCACGGCCAACATCATGCTGCCCACCGGCGGCCTGTTCATCGTGATCTTTGTCGGCTGGTTCCTGGGACGCAAAAACGTCAGGGATGAGATATCCAACGGAGGAACATTGAAAGTCAAGCTGTTCAACATCTTCTTCTTCATCGTCCGCTTCATCGCACCGCTGGCTATCGCCATGGTGTTCCTGAATGAATTGGGAATCCTGAAATTGTAATTTTTTTTTGCTGCCCGACCGGGTATATTTCCCTTTTTTCCGGATTAATCATTGATGAAAGACCGGATCAAAGATTATTTCTCCTTCAGTCGGGGAGAGCAGCGGGGATTGACCGTCCTGCTGGGGCTGCTGCTTTTGTCGCTGCTGTTAAACCTGTTCCTGCCCCGCCTGATGCCAAAGAAGGAATTCGACCCGGAGCCGTTCCGGAAACAAATGGATGCTTTCCTGGCAGCTTTGGCTGAAGCCGATTCGCTGGCCGGCCTCAAGAAAGCTGCCGAAGAATATAAAAAGTATTCCGCGGACGCCCCGGACCTTTCAACTTTTCTTTCAGATCCGTTCTTTTTCGATCCCAATACGGCAGATGAAAAAACCTGGGAAAAGACCGGCCTCGACCGCAGAACGATCCATAGCATAGTGAACTATCGCCGGAAAGGGGGCGTATTCCGAAAAAAAGCTGACCTGAAGAAAATTTACTCAATGCAAGATTCGGTTTACAGGCAACTGGAACCTTATATCATAATATCAAAAACTGACATAAAATCCCCAACATTGTCCTCAAATAAGAAGGAGCAAAAAACCTTTCCCGTTAAAGAAATTTCACCTCCCGTCAGGGAGATCATCGAGCTGAACGCGGCCGACTCATCCGGTCTGGTCAGGCTGCCCGGCATCGGGCCATATTACGCTGCGAGAATCATTCAGTACAGGGAAAAGCTTGGCGGGTTCCATAATTCACAGCAATTACTGGAAATCAAAGGGATCGACAGCTTGCGCCTGGCGGGTTTCTCCGGCCAATTATCCATCGACACGCTGTTAATCCGGAAAATGGAACTGAACAACGTCTCATTCAAGGAGATGTTGCGGCATCCCTATTTCGAATATTTCCTGGTGAAAGCCGTTTTCAGCTACCGCGACAAGGTGAGGCGTATCAGTTCGGTCAAAGAATTGAGAGATATGGACATTATGTACGATGAATTATTCGAAAAGATCGCTCCTTATCTGACTGTTGAATAATGATTAAGGATTGCCATGACGGCGGTAGGTTCGCGTGATGTTCCTGATCTCTTCATCAGTGATGGTGACATTCCAGTAAGCATTTTCATCATCCCCGATATTTTCGCCTTCCATGTCATCCCCGGCCTCTTCTTCCAGGTCCCATGAGTATTTCCGTCTTTGCGGGCCTTCCCTGCGGTAATAGAGTGCCAGGGCAACACCGGCTACCATGCCGAACAAGTGCGATTCCCAGGAGATATTCTCCTCCGGGAAGAATTCGGGGAATATTCCCCAGATCAGGCTTCCGTAAAGAAAAACCACGACCAGTGCCATAGCCATCAGCCCGGTATGCCGGCGGATAATGCCGCTGGTGAGAATGAAAGCCGACAGCCCGTAAACGACGCCACTGGCGCCGATATGCCAGGCTTCCCTGCCGCCGACCCACACCCAGAAACCGGTGAACAGCCAGATCATGACCAGTATCCGCACGGCAATGTCGCGGTAAAAAAGGAACAGCGCCGTGCCCAGCAGCAGCATCGGCACCGAATTGGCCATCAGGTGCGAAAAATCGCCATGGATGAACGGGGTGGTGACAATACCCGGCAACCCAAACCATTTCTGCGGATATACTCCCAGGAACGAAAGGTTATACCCACCGATTGTCCTGATGATCATCACCGCCCACATGATCAACACCAAAATGAATGGGATGGTCAGGCTGTGAATGATCGTTTTTTCCTCTTTTTGCATGCTGGAAAACTCAAGGATAATAAAGGCACCCCCTATCTGGAAACAAATGTAGTATTACATGGGAGAATATCGTCCCGGAAAATTAAGTTTTTTTAACATTAAACGGCATACCATTGCACAACAAAAAGGCTGGCCGGGCCGTTTCATGGGAAAGTTTTTTGCTATGTTAGAGTACACCAAAATAATCCTTCAGAAAGTAAGCTTCAGTCCCGCACTGTTCGGTAAGGAACTGAAAAAATCGCTGAAATGGCTCCGGCAGGATGAGATCCCCGCTTTAAGATCATGGTGTTACCAGACCTTCGGGGATATTTACGACGATATCCTCCGCGATACTTTTCAAGGAAGCTCACTGTCGGTTACCGCCACCCGTTAACCTTCCAACGGTCACACTGACCGGGAGGTGGTCGCTGAACCCGCCGTGATAGGCAGGTCCGATATATGTCCTGTAGGGCTTCATCCCAGTGTAAATCAAATCCTCCTCAAGCAGAAAATCCGGTTTGAAAATTTCCGTCTTTCCATCCAGTATTTCCAACCCATTTTCACCTTTGATCATTGCACAGGAAACCAGCACCTGGTCAAAGACGATCCAGCTTCCGCCGTGTTTTAACGTCCCTTCGCCGGCAAGGCTGTATCCTGTTGATAAATTGACAACAGGCCACGGGCAGGAGGTTTCGGAAAGGGTGTTTATCCGGGAAATGATCTGCATACTCTCGTCTTCCGGTGCATCGTTAAAATCGCCCATAATCACGATATTCGGCTTATCTTCAACGGCATAGATCCTTTTCACGGAAGCTGCCAGGGTTACGGCAGCAGCCACCCTTTTCGGCCTGGAGCTACCCGCCCCTCCATAGCGGCTGGGCCAGTGATTCACATAAAAGTGAATGGGATGGTCGACCCAGAGACGGCCCTTCACCCGTAAAATCTCCCGGGTTGTTTCACCGCCTCCCAGCGGCACCTCCAACCATTCCGCCGTGTCGGGGGTGAAGAGATCAGGGCGGTATAGCAGCGCCACATCAATCCCCCTCCTGTCGGGAGAATCGCGATGGATAATGCGATACCCGAACTGCTGAAAAGGGGTGTCATACACCAGCCGGTTCAACACTTTCCGGTTCTCGATCTCACATATCCCGATCACAGCGGGGAGCTCTCCCTTTCCCAGCGCCGCCATCACCTGGTAAATCCGCACCACCTTCCGGAAATACCGCTCATTGGTCCACCGCTTCGGACCATCGGGGTGGAATTCATCGTCGTTCGTCAGGGAATCGTCCTCGGTATCGAACAGATTCTCCACATTGTAGAACACTATACGGGCCTGCTGGGCCCGGCATTCTGCCGGTATCATCACCATTAAAAAGGCCGGTAAGAATAAAATTATCATTTTCATAACATATCACATTAAGGCTGATGGCGATCTCACTTTCCGGTTTTAATTGACCACTGACCTCAGCTGAAAGTTGGTCGTTGGAAAGGGTGAACTGTTGGTTTTCGATCACCAGGTTGACATAGCGGGCATCACCTTGCATGACCGGCAAAATAATATCGACCGTAGCGGTGACCGAGTATTTTTCGGGTATTGGTGCTGAGAAATAAGCCACCATGGGCATACTGGTGCCTGTACGCAATAAATTCAGTGGCATGATGGCAATTTCCTGTCGGCTTTCGCCACTGACCAGGTCGGTCAGGGTGACAAAACCGCCAACGTTTTCAAGATCGTCGCCATTTGCGTTTTCAACCAGGACAAAACAGGTTAGCCCCTGGCTTCCATCCGGGAAGCAATCCGGTTGGTTTATGGCGGAATACAGAGGCGTGGGCGTCGGGGTAAAGTTCGGGGTGGGGCGGGGTGTAGATTCTGCCTGGGGGGTCAGGGGGATCAATAAAACCGTTCCGATGCCTATGGCATAAGGGTTTACTGTTGGGTTGGCG
>JAWOHY010000147.1:0-15733 GCA_046484945.1 Bacteroidales bacterium | reverse complement strand
CCCGTAGGAATTGACTTCCGTTTGGCTGAAAACATCCGGCAATGTAATGATAAACATTGCCAGTGCAGCGATTGCAAAGATTTTTAATGAATTTTTCATATGATTTGATTTTTAATTTGAGTAAAGATACAAAGAGCGGACCGTGAAAGTCAAGTATTAGTTGTACGAATGAAGCTTATTCGTACAACAAGTCGGTATCCGGGAGAGCTGACAGGAGTCGAGTATAGATGCGGACTGGGCATGGTATGAAGGTATCTCTGGTCTGCAACACCTGCCATCCGATCAAAACAATGCCGGCCGGATTGAACCATTGCCGCCTGATTGAGAAAAAAATGGTTGAGAAAGATTAACTATTTGATCACTTTACAAATAGTCCGCAGTTTATTCTCATCAATGATCCGGTTGAGTTGCTTCGTTATATCGGAAAATGCGCCTTTTGTCCCGCAATCGCAAAGTTCCAGCAGCGGATCTTTGTCGATCAGCCATTCGTGTAGTTCTGTTATCGATGGCGCCCTTTCCAGCCTGGCATAATCCTCGTAAGTTAAACTGAGAAATGCGACATGTAATCCAATGCCCCTGTTGTCAAGCAAATAACCGTTATTCAAAACCGTTGGCAATGGATAACTGTCGCCAATCTTTAAATCTGACGGATGCGGAAAAGAAACGATTTCGGTTTTGTCTTCCGATAATAATACGGGAACCAAATGGTTGTAATCCGCTTTTGTTTTATACACCAATGCCTGCGGGCCGGGAATAAATTTCGGAGTGAAGTCAACGGTGTCATTTTTGCCGGTGTCTTGCGACACTTTATGATTTGTATGACATCCGCAAAGAGCCAATATCAAAATGAAAATGAGCGTTTTCATGGGCATACGATGATTTTTTTAACAACTGTGTGATATTCCCCCTGTATCCTGATAAAATAAACTCCTGCGGCGTATCCATTTAATGGTAATTCCAATAATTGACTATTGGAGAAATGATGGCCTGAATACATTTGCTGTCCGTGCACATTTAAAACCTGGACACTTTCCAGCGTTTCCCGGAACCCGCTCAGATCAACCGCGACAAAATATTTTGCCGGGTTCGGAAAGACTGTTATGAGGTTTGAATATCCGGTTTCGTCCAGCCCGGTACCGGCGGTCCTTGTGATGGACATGTCCAGCAGGTATGTTCCCATTTCACCGGTAAAATAAGGGGAAACGAAAAAGATAACGGTCCCGCCGCCATTGACGGCAATATTCCCTGGCATGATATCATCATAAGCGTCTGACCAGGTATTGCCATTCATTGAATAAGAAAAGAGGGCATCAAGTGAGTAAAAATTTCCGTTCCCGCTGTTATACGAATCGTGCAACCGGGCATTGATGGAGTAATTGTGTCCCGCCGGCAGGTTGATTTTATAATAATCATAGTCGTTGCCGGTATGGCAGTTTGCACCGGAGGTATTCACCGATGCATTATTGCCGGAAAAGGATACCGGTAAATTGTAAGCTTGCGAAACCGTATTATTCACCTCATACATATCTGCCTGAAGCGATGCGGCTTTTACTGTCACAACAACGGGATTCTGATAATAATATGATCCGGACAATGTCCAGCTGCCGCTATTGGGTTTGTAGAGTATGGCTAACAGATAAGTGCCGGGATCAACATTTAAGGATGAAACAGTGAATGTCAGATAAGGCGGAAGGTATGTGTATCCCGGGGGCAAGCCGTTATTTTCAACGAGCGCACCGATTTCTGTAACCCAGGTACCATCCAGCTCATAGAGGTCGGCAGAGTATGTTCCAAAGAATGTGCTGCTGCCGTCGTTTCTGACGTTGACATTGACAGATATGGGCTGTCCCTGTATCAGGTCAGCCGGGTTTGGTGAGACAGTAATCGTCGAATTTAATTCGATATCGCTGTAATAATATACCGTCATTTCAACAAAATTGGTATAGTTTCCGTTATCCCCCACATAAATCCAGTTTTCGCCGGTGGGCCGGTAATAGATTCCCACATAATATGAACCCGGCAACATCGTAAGCAAACCGGAATTTGAAAATGTAATTCCGTTGGTATAGATATAGTTTGCAGGCAACGACCAACCGTATTTTATTTCTACAAAATCGACAAAATTCCATTGCGCGTCAAAAATGGCTGCGCAATAATCTCCGCTAAAATCTACATTGCCGGTGTTCCAGATGTTTGTTGAAACGGAGAATGATTCTCCATAAGATATAGAGCTGGGGGAGGGTGTAACGTTAGTGTAAAGTTTCAGGTCGAACGTCTGGGGTCCGGAGGGTGGTTTCACTCCAATAATGGCTTGCTGATTGGAATTATATCCCCCTGTTCCGCCGCCTGCTCCCAAATTGCCCGGATTCAATGCATTTATCAGAAAATAACCGTCAGAATTACCTCCCCATCCCCAGTTAAAATGGAAGTAATCATTGTCGTTATAGCCGTCACAAACAAACGCGTGCCCCCCGCCGGAACCAAATCCGGCATAAAGTACCGGACGGCCCGCGTCCAGATCTGCCCTGAGCAAACTTTTCCATTGCGCGTCTGTGTGATCCGTCCGCTTTTTCCCCGACAAGCTGCTTTCAAAGCCAAAATAGGTTCTAAAAGCGTATTCGGAACAATGTGTCACAGGGCTTGCCGAGGAGATCACATAGGCGCCGCTTCCACCGGTGGCCGATACACCGTAATTCATATCGACGCTGATCCCGCAATGGTACATCAGGGTGGCCACCGCGCTATTGTTCGACGCAACGATATTTGGCATCGAACTCCATTGATAGCTGGTGTTCCCGAAATTTGCAGATAATGTGCCATATTTTGAATGATTGTAGGAATGAAAGCCGGAGCCGGTCGCCGGGTAATTCCAGTACTTCATCACCTGTGCCATGGCAGTGGCAACACATCCTGATACGGTTCTGGCATTATACTGATTGTCATACGGGCAAAGCGAATTATAGTAAGGGGATTGGTTCCACTTGGTCTGCAGCAGCGGGTTGACCCCCCTGCTTGCCTGTGCACCAGGAGTATTCACCGTACCACTTAACAGGTTTTGCCATTCCGCTTCTATTGCATCGGTGGCCTGCATTTCACTTTCAATGGCATACCTGATCTGGGCTTTATATCCTTCCAGCCACTTCATCATGTTTGGCGCCAGGTCATCCGGATCAAAATTACTTTCATCGGAATAGCCCAGGATGGGGTAGACGATATCGTCGGCCGAAACAATGACAAACCCCGGGGCTGCCGTTGTATTGAATACATAAAAATAATTTACCTGGCCCGGTGCATCTGAAGAAGGACTCATGCCGGAAGAGGATTTATAGGCCAATGCAAGGCCCACATCCGTTTTATTGAAATTGGCATTTGAAACACCGGCCAAAAAATTTTGACCGATGCTTTTGGCGGTATGCTCGTCTATTTGCTTTCCGGAAATTAATCCGCAGAAAGCAATGAATACCAGCAATGTAACAAACTTTTTCATAATGGTTGGTTTTTGGATTTGATATGATTGGTTTTCTGTGTGCAAGTACCTAGCTTTCGCCGTCCGGCGGATTCAGCCAATAAAGTTATGCAATGATGGTTAGATACCAAAACATTTTCAATGGATTTTTTTTGGAAGATGATGGTTTTCCTTTTTCAGGATTATTTCCGGGCAATGGCCTTTTACCGCCGTTACTTGTTGGTTCCTGGTTCCTGGTTCTTAGTTCTTGATTCCTTGAATACGAAACATGAAACAAAAAACACGAAACTCTGTGGTAAAAAACCCGACAGTTAGCAGTATTTCTGCAAAGAACCGGAGCACCAGGGTAGCCTGACACCAGGATGATTTACCGGATGAAATAGGATCGGTCAGGCTTATAAATTCCATGAAACATTCGAAAATATAAAATGAAATTATATCTTTGATCTTAAGCAACTAAACAAGGTGCCAAATGTCCTGTTTAAGAAAACTATTAATCACTTCCACCCTATTTGTTTCCATCCATCCTATTATCTGGTCTCAAGTCGTTGATTTGGATTTATTTGAATCAAACTATAATAAAGCAGACCAATTGGTCCTGCAAACCGCTGACTCATTGGAAACGATTCTGGGTTTGATGAAACAATCAGAAAACCTTACAGATATTCAGAAAGCGAAATTGAATCTGATCCGTTCAAAAATGAAATTGCTGGACGATATGCTGGAGATTTCCCGGCCGAATGAAGTAGTTTATCCGGACACAACCGTTATGGCAGATCCCCTGCTGAAAAAAGCCCAGGCCTTGATCGTGCAGTCGAGGCCGGATGAAGGGATTCCGCTGATTCTGGATTATCTTGAACAGGTTGATAATGATAGTGATTCGGCGATTTATGCAAAAATTTATCTCGCTGAAGCGTATCGCCAAAAGAGGGAATATGATAAAGGTATCTCCATGTTATATGAGATGCTTGGCAATAAGAAGATGGGTGCAAAAAACAGAGCCTTTGCCCTTAACAGGATGGCAGCGCTGATGAATGAGAAGAAGCCTTTTGATGGAAACAGGAGAGATTCCGTAAGTAGATATTCCAGGCTATGTATCAAACTATCGGAAAAACACCACTTGACAGAATACCTTGCCTTATCACAAAACGAGCTCGGAGATAACTATTTGAAAATGAATATGCCTGACTCGGCATTGCTGATGGTTTCAGAAGCAGCTAAAAATTTTCTCAGCATTAATAAAGTTCCGCAAACCATTAATACCTACCTGAACCTGTCGCGGATATATTTTCACATGGGTAAATTGGAAGAATCGAAGAATACTTTGCTCAAAGCGCTCGAATTAGGAAACATCGAAGAAAACAGGAATTTATTTATGTATGTGTATTATCAACTGGCAGACAGAAGTACTGGAACAGGTGATTTGAATTCTGCCTATGAGTACTTGCAGGTTGCATACAGTTTACAGAGCCAATTTTACGACGACAGGATTAATCAACAGATCAACGAAATGTCGGCCAGGTATGATCTTCAGGAAAAAGAAGCCAAAATTAAGGAGGAGGCGCAAAGAAGCCGGGCATATCGCTTACAGTTAAGAAATCTCCTTGTTATTTCACTGATTACTGTGGGCCTGCTGACAGTTCTGGTCGTTTTATTCAGGTTTAAGAACCGGGCCTATAAAAAGCTGGTTGAGCAAAACCTGAAGGCCCTGAGACTTGAGAAACAGGTTGAATTCTGCCTCAGGAATCTTTCGGAAAATGACATCATGACCAGACTGGCCACCGAAGATCGCAATGCTGAACTGGCATTGAGGCTTGAGAAATTCATGGCCGAGGAAAAGCCGTATCTGTGGAGCGATGTAAGCCTGGAGGAATTCTGTAAAAAACTTAATACCAACCGATCATATCTTTCAAAGTTGATCAACGACAAGTTTAACATGGGTTTTTACGATTTTTTGTTCGAATACAGGATAAAATCAGCTTTGGAATATTTGAGCAATGACCAGTTTAGTCATCTTTCCGTTGAAGGCATTGGCGAAATGACAGGGTTTAAATCCATCTCTACTTTTTATAAAAGATTCAAAAATGCCGTCGGTATGACCCCTCATCAATTCAGGGAAAGGGTGCAAAAGATCAAAAAGCCTCCATTAGCCTAAGATTTATTAATTCTCACCTTTTCAACCTGTTATATCCTATTTTTTACCCAGAGACATAACAATTTACGCAGGAGTATAGAATTTCGCTCAACGGCAGCTTACTTTTACCCCATGCCTTGCTATAATATCCATATCACCGGCGCTGTGCTCAAAGACTGATCACAACAAACACACATAAAATGAAAAAAGTAAAAGAAAATGTTCCAGTCTTAATCCTTTATTCCCTGATTATTGCATTGTTGACAGCTAGTTGCAATAAAGATCCCGAAGATCCGGCAATCCCTGATGATCCAGAGCTGAAACCTGTTGCATGGGCAGTGGGGAACCAGGATAATACCAACCACGCTGCCGTTTATTATTCGGCCGACAGTGGCAGCACCTGGACCAGGCAGGGCGCAAACGCTGATGCATTGTACGGAATGGATGCGTTGAACCTTTATGTTATCGATACAAACAACGTATGGGTGGTGGGTTCAAACAGGTCCATTGCCAGAACAACCGATGGTGGCGCCACCTGGATCAGCGTGAACCCGCCGGATGTTGATCCGGTGAGTACCATCGAATGCATTTCGGTTGTAAATGATTCCGAAATCTGGATCAGCGGTGGCAATTTAAATACAGGTTTTGTTTGCACAACCAATGATGAAGGAGCATCCTGGACTGTTATGGAAACGAATTTTTTCCAGGGGTTTTTAATGCAGGGCATTCTGGCTATTAATTCCCAGTTGATATATGCTGTTGGAAACAATTCTTCTGATACTACTTCATTAAGGGGTAGAATCTGCAGGACAACAGATGGTGGGGCAACCTGGGACACCATTTCACTGGCTGATAATTACAACAAGAGCGTGCACTGGATCGGGGTGGCTGCTACCAATGAAAACCATGTTGTGGTATATGGCGGGACAAACCACTATACCTTTACAACCGACGGTGGAACAACATGGACCAATGCCTTACTGAATTTCGGCAGCGTATCAGATATCAACCACCTGATTATGCTCGATGATCTTACATGGTGGGCCGCCCTGGATATGGGAAACATAATGAAAACTGCTGACGGAGGACAGACCTGGACACATCAGGTCTCAGAATGTTCAGGCAGTATGCATTTATTGGGTATAGATGCTTATGATGAAAATCTTGCCATCGTAACAGGCATGGCGTTGGGCTGGCCACCGGCCGGAATAATCCTGCAAACAAATGATGGGGGTAATACCTGGACGTGCCCTGAAACGATGGATTTTTCAATGAAAAAAGTTTCATTTGCACCCCATTGATCCATGATATGCCTCTTCATATAATACAAAAAATGGAGTTATTATGAAAAATTCAATCAGTTTTATTCTTTTGTTCCTACTCATTCCGCTGTGGTCCTTTGCACAGTGGACCGACAATGTGGAAGAAAATACAATGGTCTTCGACGATGCCAATGACCAGGTACTGCCCAAGGTAGCAGTAAATCCATCCAATGGTGAAAGCTATATTTCCTGGTTTTCAACCGACATGAGCTACCAGTATGATGTTTACATGCAGCGTTTGGACGCAGATGGTTACAAACTTTGGGCTGATGATGGCTTGCTGATCAGCGATCACCCAACGTGGACCTGGGTAACCGACTACGATCTGGTGATCGATCACAGTGGAAATGCCATCCTGGTAACACAGGATAAAAGAACGGGCATCAGCAACGTGTTTGCATACAAAATCTCAGCAAATGGTGATTTTATATGGGGAGAAGATGGCGTTGGACTCTCAAATAACGACGGATTTAATCCTTCCCCTAAAGCCATTGTGCTTGATGACAACAGCGTTATTTTCGGATGGAAACATGAACCATCAGTTCAGGGCTTTTCAGAAATCAACCTCCAAAAATTAAATGCTGACGGTATAGCTACCTGGGCAGACTTTACTACAATTAGCAATGACTCGATGCACTGCCTCATGCCGTACTTTTTAAAATCGGATAACAATTCGGTTATCGCCACATGGGTTGAAGTGGAAAACGTTGACACAGTCATGGGAAACTGGCCGAACATGTACATTTATGCACAGAAAATTGACAGCGATGGAAACTTCATGTGGGATGAAAAAGTTGCGGTTGATGACTCAGACAATATGCCCCTGAAGTCGTTTATGCCCTCGCTGACTGTGGATGGAAACGGCGGTTTCATCATTGCCTGGATGGCTTTTCCAACAGGGCCGAATTATTCCTCCTACATTCAACACATCAATGCAGATGGGCAACCGCAATGGAAGCCAAACGGAATAAATGTATCGGATTCTGTACAATTCCTTCACACATATCCAAAGGTTGCATACCTCCCTGAACATGGCGAAACCTTTGTTTTCTGGAATGAACAAAGGGAGTACAGCGGAACCGATATCAGGAACGCCATATTCGGTCAAAAATTCGATTCATCCGGAGAACCACAATGGCAGCCGGGAGGAATGATATTCGACGGCATGTACCAGGATCCTGATACCGTTGTAACCCTGCAAAACATTAGTCTGGGGGACCCTGATGAAATCACCTTGTTCTTCGGGAAAGAGTTTCTCCAGATAGAATCCCCTGACACCCTGATCATTTCAAGATATCATGCCATGAAGATCAACCGGGATGGGCAACTGGCATGGGATGCCGGAAAGCCCCTGATATCAAATGCACCCAGTAGCAAGTTTGGATTTGATAACAGCCTGCTCTGCAATGACCAGTGGGTCATAGTCTGGGCCGATAACCGTAATGATCCTGATCACTCTTATATCACGGGCATTTATGCACAAAACATTACCATAAACGGAAACATGGGGCCCTCAGCCGTTGAAGAAATTTCGACAGAAAAGACCGCCCGGATTTCAGCCATGCCAAATCCATTTTCCAACCTCGTAACCATTCGTTATGATCTGCCGGAACGGGGGCATATCAGAATGGATTTGTATTCGATGGATGGAAGCCTGATCAAAAACATCATCGATGACATCCAGCCAAAGGGATCGTCGGGGGTTGAATTGAATACGTCCAACCTGACCAACGGCTTTTATCTTCTCATGCTTAAAACTCACCACGACGTAATAATACATAAGATTGTAAAAGGAAATTAAACCTTAACTATCATTTTTTCGGGTACCTCTCCAAACGGCCGTTCATCACTTCCGGCTGGCTATGCAATATGCTGATTCCATTGGCCTAAGATTTATTAATTCTCACTTTTTCAGCCTGTTATATCCTATTTTTTACGCAGGGACATAACAATTTACGCAGGAGTATTGAAGTCCGCTAAACGGCAGCTTACTTTTGCCCCATGCCTTGCTATAATATCCATATTACCGGCGCTGTGTTCAAAACAGGTTTCAGGTATTATCTGAAAGCGAAAGCCTCACTATTGGGAATAACCGGCAGGGTGTATTATGAAAGTGAGACGTCGGTAGGGATAACAGCATCAGGAACAGAGGAAGGCCTGAAAAGTTTTATTGAATGTTGCAGCCCTGGAAATCGCTTTTTCCGGATTGTCCGCATTGAAGTTGCTGAGATATCACTTCAGGAATTTTCCTCATTTGAAGTAGAGGATGAGATGCATGAAATAGCTGGAATACCTGATAATGAATAAGAACAAAACACTAAATTACTGATTATCAATATTTCTTTTTCATTAATCGAAGGTGTTCTAACAATATTTTCAGTCATTCTTCTGGCAATGATCCTGAAAAAGGTCCGGTTGCTTAAAAAGGAACACGGCATGCTTTTTAGCAAAATCATTGTAAATGTTACGCTTCCCGCTTTAATTATTTCATCGCTGATAGGCCAGGCTTTTTCAGGAGATCCGCAGGCGATGCAGGAAGCAGTGGTCACCAGCAAATTTGGCGTCGGGTTTCTTTTATTCATCTTTGGTCCGCTCATTGCCATGTATTTTGGTGGCTCAGGTGTTGACAATAAGGTTCTCCTTCGGTCGGCCGGCAGATTTTTCATTTCACCTGTCTTCGTTTCATTGGTTGCAGGTATTGGATTATCTTATTTTTCATTTGAGCCGGATAATGAAGTTTTCAGAATTGGAAACAAAACCTTACATGTAATTGCTGATGCCAATACTTTTTTAGTAGCATTGGCCGTAGGGTTGATGATTGAAGTAAAAGTAAGCGCCCGTTATATTCTCTTTCTTTCTCTGGCTGTAATCCTGAAATTGCTTGTTAAACCTTTGCTGACTTACCTGGCAGTTGATAACCCTAATTTCACAGACATGATGCAGGAAATACTTGTTATCGAAACAGCTATGCCTTCAGCCATTTTGGGAGCGGTATTTGCCAAACAATACAACTGCAATCCCGAACTGGTTTCATCTGCTGTGGTTGTAACCCTGATCGTCTGCCTCTTTACTGTTCCTATGATTTTTTTAGTCCTGTTTTGAAATGAGAAAAGCGACAATTTTAACAATAACAAATTATCAGCCTATGAAAACAAAAACAATGAGTGTCATTTACGTATGCTGCATCTTGTCTGTATGCATATACCGCATGGATCTTTATTACCATAAACAACATCATTAAAATCTTCCGGCAATGGCCTTTACCGATCCCAGATAACCGCCTCCGAAAAGATTCACGTGGACCAGCAGAGGATATAGATTACAGATATCGATGCGGGATGGCCAGCCGGGGGCCATGGGGAAAGTGTTTTGGTAGGATTCGTAGAACCGGCTGGCGAAGCCGCCGAACAATTGGCTCATGCCGATATCCATTTCGCGGAAGCCATAGTAAACGGCCGGATCGATGATGCAGGGATTGCCGTTTTCATCGCACAGGTAGTTGCCGCTCCACAGGTCGCCGTGAACCAGTGAAGGAGACTCCTTAGGAAAAATAGAAGGAATGGCGTTGAAAAGGTTTTCGAAGCTTTTCGTCAGGGCGTTATCTACCAGTCCCTTATTCCGGGCAAGGGCCAGTTGCTTGTTCAGGCGTTCTTCGATAAAAAACTCATGCCAGGTGCTATGATTCCGGTTGGATTGCGGCAGGGAGCCGATGTAATTGTCATGGTCCAGCCCGAAGGATTCACTGCTGTTTTTGTGCAACTGCGCCAGCGCAACACCGAAACTCTCCCAGAAGCCGTTCCCTGGGCTGCCCTGTTCGATATATTCCAGCAGGAGCCAGCTGTATTCACCGCTTTCATTGAAGGCAAAAACCTTTGGAACGCGCGGTGCACCTTGCCTGTTCAGCAACGCAAGTCCCCTGGCCTCAGCCTGGAACATTCCCGGGTATTTTCCGGCCAGGTTATACTTCAGAAAATATGTGCCATCGGTTGTTTGCAGCCGAAACGCCCGGTTGATATCGCCACCGGACAGCGGCTGAGCGGAAGTCACCCTTGTTCCGGTTCCGATAACCGAAGCCAGTTTTTGATCGACTGATGATATAATGGAAGCGGGGAGCACGGGAAATCACTGACCTTGCCTATTGGATGAAATAACACCGTTCCGGTGCGGTTTATTCGATAGTAATCACGCCCATTTGCGTAATATTTCCTGCCGAAACTACAACACCGCCGACGGTTTTGTTTGAAAAACCAGGATTGGCGTAAAAAGTGACGTTATACGTTCCAGGCATGGCCGTGGTGATCAGGAAATCGCCCGTGACATTATTGATAAACGTACCGCATGTGTCAGTCAGGTTCAGCGCTTCAACATAATAAGCGCCAGACGGAGGGACAATCGTACCCGCTATGCTGCCGATGGCCGTTTCAAGGTAACCCCTGATTACAGGTTTCAGAATATACTTGTCATTGCCGGTTGGATGGACAGATTTGCTTACATCAAAATCAAGCACCAGGTGGTACAATCCTCCCAGTTCCAGGAGTTGCTGGTTCATCTTGATTTTATATCCTGAAGTCTGGCCCGAAGGAGTCTTAAGTTCATAAGAAATGCCATTTACAACGACCGAATTGTTTGTCCCCAGGATAAGACGCAATTCCTTCATCACTCCGGGAGCGACAGTTGTGTTGCCTATAAGAAGCAAAGTGTTTCCATTGGTAAAATCTAAAAGGTTGTATACGCCCGGATTTACAACCGGATATTGCACCCAGCCATTCCCCATATTGGCTTCCATAGAAAGAATTTCAACATTCACGGCATCATATCCTGCCGGAGAATCAGTCAGTTTAACGGTGAATACCGGGTTATCTTTAGGGTCGTCGTTTTTGTCGCATGCGACCAGGACGGCTAAAATCGCTACAATGAGTAGTTTGCTTAATGTTTTCATGTTTAATATCTTATTACGTGAATAAATTTTCACAAGGTAAAATTAAATATATGAATCTTAGAAAGCATTACATAATGAAAGGAAAGAGTTACATCATTCACGCTTTTGATCAAAAATTCGGATAATATTGTATTAAGTGAGGGTAAGCAACAATCAGCCGAAATCCCGATCAGGCGAACAGGCGAAATTAAATTGATCAGGCGAAATCCCGAACAGGCGAACAGGCGAGATCCGATTGTTTAAGATGTCCTGCAGCGGATCTGTAGCCCCGGGATAGACCATGTGGAGGAGTTTATTGTTTTATGTTTAAACAGACTTCGGAAGGGTATAATTGTCAAATAGACAAATTGTCAAATAGTCTACAAATCCCTGAGGCAACGGACACTGAAACCGCCTTCCTTGAGGTAGAATTCGTACCGGTAGACTTCCGGGTTGTTGTTACTGAGACTACGGCTCCAGACATTGTAGTTGTCGCCCTCTGTCGATGTCCACCAGATGCCGTCGTATCCAATGTAGTAGAAAATACCATCGGATTGGAAGCGGTAGCCACCTGGCAGACCTGAAAAGCCACTGGAGTTTGTAGCGTCTGTATTAGGACTGTTCCATAAAGCCGACACCGATTTCATTTTCCCTCCAGCCACTTCCACACCGCCCAGATAAGTCGTAAACGCTGTCCATTCCAAATCCGTGGGTACCCGCCATCCTTCGGGGCACAATCTGCGGCTGTCATCCACGGCATACCAATTATATAAAGCGCCGTATTTGGCATTTGCCGATTGATTATTATCATACCAACAGTAAGCGCCGGTGGTAAGTGCTGCCCATGTTGAGTTATCGGTCACGTTTGGAATGGCATCGCCATTGCGGTAATGGGTTACCCTCAGGTTCTCCGCCGTCCAGGTCTGCGTACCTATTGTGATAGTCGGGTATGCATTGCCGTCATAATCGATACAGGTGGCGGAAGCATTTTCGATACTAATCCAGTTCGTACCGTTATAATAATAATATCCTATTGGGCTATCTGTTTGAAACACCAAAAGTCCCGCAGAAGGAGTGGTAATCGCAATACGCTGGGTGTAAGTCATGCAAGGTGGTAAAAACCCTTTATTGGTAGAACTTAATTTAAGAATTGCAGATCCCTCAGCTTGGTCACTGCCAATATTCACACTTCCGCCTGCAATGTAAAGTATATCCGGATAACTCTCATTCACTGTCCACTCCCATAGATCATCATAAGTATGCCCATAAGCATTGGTATAATTTGCATAAACACCATAGTCCATGTCAATATTTGGTGCGATTGGAATGGGGCTGCTCCAGCTGGATCCTCCATCTGAACTTATCTCTATCATATTCGGGTTTGGTCCTGAATTTTGAATGCGTATAGCATACATGGTGGCACCTGTTCCACTATATCCTGAGACATCGACCTCCAAATCGTTCAGGCCGGTTCCTGTGAATACAATTCCTGCCCATTCACCAGGGTCGGAAACATGCAGCCTTCCCTGGGGGTTTGTTTCACCTATTCCTACCATACCATTATCATAGTAAATATTACTACCATTTGAGATCCATTCACTACTCATAACAGACCAATCGGGGGAGGCGGCAGTACCCCTATTCATATAAAACAGGTTGTCGTCCGTGCAAAAGATCAGCAATCCATTGGCAGGATTTGAGATAGCATCCTTTTCAGAAATACTCATGCGGGGCACAAGCATGCCTTTCGTGTTCGATTGCACATCCAGTATGGCAGAGCCGTCAGGCGGGTCGCCGGATGAATTGACCGCTACCTGCGAAAACCCCAAATTCCATTGGAGCATAATCACAACTGCAAAAAAAGATAATCTTTTCATGGCCGTTTGGATTGGTTATTAAAACTTTAGCAGTAAAAATACGACAGAAAAGTGTGAAAGTCAAGTTTTTTCGTCCTATCGCCTGATGTTGTAGCCCCACCAGGAATCGAACCTGGATCTAAGGTTTAGGAAACCTCCATTCTATCCGTTGAACTATAGGGCCCTGCTCCCAAGGTTTAAGGTTTGAGGGTTAAGGTTTAAGTTTGGGACTTAAAACAGTAGGCCTCAAACAGGCCGCAAAGTTAATAAATTTATAAAAAGTTCCCGAACTTAAACCCCAACACTTAAACCTTAACCCTTAAACCTCAACACTTACTTCACTTCACTTCCATTCTCCATCCATTCATGCGGTGCCACCAATCTGAGCGTACCGTCGGGGCCTTCGCCGGAGAGGATCATCCCCTGCGACTCAATCCCCCTCAGCTTTCTTGGGGCCAGGTTCAGGACGAAGCAGAACTGCTTGCCAACCAGGTCTTCGGGTTTGTAATACAGTGCGATGCCGGAAACGATGGTGCGGGTGTCGAGGCCGGTGTTCACGGTGAGCTTCAGCAGCTTGTCGGCGCCTTCCACCTTTTCGGCTGCCTCCACGGTGCAGACGCGGATGTCGAGCTTTGTGAAATCTTCATAAGTGATCGTCTCTTTCAGCGGTTTCAGGTCGATCTTCGGACCGCCCGCACCGGCTTCGTTTTCTTTTTTGGTATCCATAAGCTTTTGTATCTGGGCGTCGATGACGCTGTCTTCTATCTTTTCAAAGAGATATTCGGGCTGGCCGAGCTGGTGCCCCGGCTGCAGCAGTCCGGCGCTGCCGGCGTCTTTCCATTTCCTTCCGGGAAGGCCCATCATTGTCCTGAGCCGGCCGGCCGTGAAGGGGAGGAAAGGCTCGCACAGGATGGCCAGGTTGGCGCAAATCTCCAGCGAGATGTTCAGGATGGTCTTCACCCGCTCCGGGTCGGTCTTGTATACTTTCCATGGCTCGGCGTCGGTGAGGTACTTGTTGCCGAGGCGTGCCAGGTTCATCATTTCGCCCAGGGCCTCGCGGAAACGGAACTGCTCCAGGCTGCCGCCAATGCGACCGGGGAAGGTCTTCATCTCTTCGATCGTGGCTTTGTCGGTTTCGGTGAGCATGCCCCGTTCAGGCACCTTACCTTCGAAGTACTTCTGGGTGAGTACCAGGGTGCGGTTCACAAAGTTACCGAAGATGTTCAAAAGTTCGCTGTTGTTGCGGGCCTGGAAATCCTTCCAGGTGAAGTCGTTGTCCTTGGTCTCGGGGGCGTTGGTGGTCAGCGCGTAGCGCAGCACGTCTTGTTTCCCGGGAAATTCTTCCAGGTACTCGTGCAACCATACGGCCCAGTTTCTGGATGTCGATATCTTGTCGTTCTCTAAATTCATGAACTCGAAAGCGGGGACGTTGTCGGGCAGGATATAGCTGCCTTCTTTCTTAAGCATCGACGGGAAGATGATGCAGTGGAAGACGATGTTATCCTTGCCGATGAAGTGGATCAGCCGGGTATCCTCATTTTTCCACCAGGGTTTCCAGTCTTTCCCGTGGATCTGCCCCCATTCGCGTGTGGCGCTGATATAGCCGATGGGCGCGTCGAACCAGACGTAGAGCACCTTGCCATCGGTGTCAGGAAGGGGAACTTTAACGCCCCAGTCGAGGTCGCGGGTTACGGCGCGGGGCTGCAGGCCATGGTCGAGCCACGACTTGCACTGGCCGTAAACGTTGGTCTTCCAGTCGTCCCTGTGCCCCTCCAGGATCCATTCTTTCAACCAGCCCTGGTATTTATCCAGCGGAAGGTACCAGTGCTTCGTTTCTTTCTTCACCGGGATGTTGCCGCTGAGCATGGATTTGGGGTTGATCAGCTCGTCAGGGCTCAAAGAGGTGCCGCATTTCTCGCACTGGTCGCCATAAGCGCCAGGATTTTCGCAGCGCGGGCAGGTGCCGGTGATATAGCGGTCGGCCAGGAAGTGCTGGTGCTCCTCGTCGTAATACTGCAGCGAGGTTTTTTCGATGAA
>JAWOHY010000172.1:0-5281 GCA_046484945.1 Bacteroidales bacterium | reverse complement strand
TTTCTGAACGCCCGGAAAAAGTTTCTGAACGTAACTAAAGATAATGGAGCCCTGTTGTCGCTTTTCTGAAAGATATCAGCCAACAAACCTGTTCAATTCTTTCATGTCATACTCCAGGCCCATCTCTGAAAATAGTTCCCTGGCTTTGGAAAGATAATCTTCCGCCTTTCTGCCCCGGAATGAGTTTATAGAGCCATTGGCATGCGTAAGGCACTTGCCGGTTTCAAAAAAAGTCCGTGACAATTCCAGTTTCCCATTGTATTTTTCCCCCAGGTCGATAGCTATGCCAAAATGCTTCAGCGCTTTCCTGTAGTTACCCAGGAACGTATGGACCGATCCGGACAACTGGTGTGAAACGATGTGATCGTTCATGACTTTGGTGGAAGCGCTGACGGCTTTCTTTACAGTTCTGACGATACTTTTTTGCAGAAACGGATCGGAGGGGTTGCTTTTTAATTCTTCCAGCTCGATATAAGCTTTGGCAACAAATATGGCGCTGTACCACATCTTGAGGATCTTTCGCTCCATGGCGCGTTTTTCCCCTTCCCGGAACACGGCCCTGGCCTTGTCTATATCACCTTTCATGGCAAGGGAAGATGCTTTTGTCAATAAAATGATGCTCAACATGTTGTCATGACCTGTTTTACTGGTATATTCGATTGCCTCATCTGCTTTTGCAATATTCTCATTCAGTTTCCGGTATCTGAAAGTGTAATTGGCAAACAAGCGGTAGTGCTGTGCGATGGCCAGGTTGACCTGGTAATCCTCCCCCAGTGCGGCCAGTTTATTTATCATCAATTCTGTCTTACCGGGGAGTCCGGTTTCAATAAACTGAAGACCATGGAATAAAACGTAATGGAGAACGGTCCAGATATTCCCCCGGGAGATGCAGTAATCATACATCTGCTGAAAGTGCTTATCTTCCTTCCATTCACCTGTGAGAAACTGGTATAAATTGACGAACATATTATACTCCATCCAGGGGGTACCGGTACCGGTTTCCATATTCCGGGCAGTGAACTCCAGGATTTTCCTGCACAATGCCATAGAGAATCCTGTCCAGCCAAACATAGCGCTGGTCATCGGGAAAATGGCGAGCCCAAATTCCGATTGGGAGAGATCAAAACGGGTTGCATATTTGAAGATGGCTATGTTCTCGAAAACTGCCTTTTTGGGGTTGAGGCTGGAGAGCAGTTTGGCCCTGTAGAAGTAAATGGTGAAAATCCTGTTTTCATCCACGGTTGGCTTCTTTTTAAACCTCAGCCCGGGATAATTCAAAGAATAGACCAGTATGAGGATACTTTGTATCGCCGTCAATACAGTAGGAAGCTTTCCGCGACTGACTTTCAGGCCGTAGGATCTCAGCACCCTGTCGAAATAATCGAGCGCTTCGATGTTCAACGTAAGGGCGTAGTAACTGCGGGCAATTTTCATATATAAATCCACCAGTTTATCCTGAGACGGATGGCCTGCCGAATTGACCAGGTAAATTTTCAGCGCCTCCCTGAAATATTCCACTGCTTCGGCTGGGGCGGCAGAGCCTAACGCCACTTCCCCTGCCTTCACCAGGTACTCCTCCGCCCTGGCATAGTTCTCCGCTTTGCTGTAGTGCATCGCCAGCGTCCCGTAAAACTCGCTGATGCGCTCCGGGAAAACCTTTTCAATGGATTCGGCGATCTTCAGATGCAGTTCCTTTCGTTTTTTATCCATCAGGGAATCATACGCCGCCTGGTGGGCCATGGCATGTTTGAATACGAACTCCAGGTTCGCTTCATCGCCCGTTTCCTGGATAAACTGCATGTTCCTGAGATAATGCAGGCGTTCGCTTACCTCACCAATCGTATCTGCGGCTTCATCCAGTAACTTGAAGTAGAAGTTTCGGCCAATGACCGATGCCGTATCAAGCAGGTTGCGGGTTTTTTCATCGAGGGTCCCGACACGAGCATGAAGCACTTCACTGATCGTTTCAGGCATGATGGCTGCATCCAGATCTCCGGTAAACTGGAAGGTGTCGCCGGAATAGGTGATGATGCCCTGGTCGATCAGGGAGCGCAGGACTTCCTCTATAAAAAAAGGATTCCCCCGTGTTTTGGCGATAACCGTCTGGACCAGGTCATCCGGAAGTTGGCTTGCGAGAAGCAAATTGCCAATCAGTTCTGCCGATTTTTCCCGGTCGAGATCGGCCAGATTTATCGAAGTAAGATATTTTGAATGATTGTTTTCGAGGAAACTTACAAGCGGATCGGCAGTCTCTGTATATCCCGGCCTGAAGATATTCAGAAAAAGTACCGGGTGGTTGTGCGACAGATCACAGATGGATCGGACCAGTGCCAGGAATGACTGGTCGGCCCAGTGGAGATCTTCGATGGCAATGACAACCGGCTTAAGTGTTGAGAGCTTCCCGATCAGCTCACGGATCGTCCTGAGCATCAGCTTGTCCAGGGCATTGGGATCTAATTCCCTGATCCTCCCGGCTCCAGTACCGCCGATCTCCATCCCCATAAAACGGGCAATAAAGGGCAATATTTCTTCAGGATTATGAGGATATACCTTTACAATCTTATGCCTCAGTTTATTTTCAGCTATTGCCACACTATCTTCTTCCTGGATGCCTGTCCATGATTTGATGATCAGGCTTAATGGATGATAGCTCAGGTGCTGCCCGTGTGACAGCCCCCGGCCCTCGAACCAGTAGAGTTTTTCAAGGATGTTTTCCTTTTTCAGCTCGGCCACCAGGCGTGACTTGCCGGTGCCGGGTGCACCTGAAACGTTGATGATCTGCCCTTTGCCGCCGCTGAGCGCAAGCAAGGCATGCTTCAACACCTCCAGTTCTTTTTGCCTGCCGACCATCGGAGAGAATATCTGGCGGCCCTCGTTTTGTGATGCATCAGGCGTTTTTTCCCGTTTTCCCTTGCACCTATGAACGCGCAGCGGCTCGTCCAGTTCCTTCACCGGAACCGGCTCCATCGCTTCAAAATCATAACTTCCCGAACATTGGTCGGCCACAACCTGCGAAACCAGGAATTGATCCCAATTGGCGATCATCCTGATCCGATGGGCTATATCTATTGTCACCCCTAAATAAGTACGATGCCGGCCGCCCTCCTTTCCGAGAAAGCCCATGATGATCTCCCCGTAATCCAAGCCCGCTTTCATACTGATATTAAGTGGTTTACCAGAATAATTCAGTTCCCGTAGCTTTTCAAGGAGTTCATAAACCGCATCCAGCGCCTTCATGGATGATTTCATTCGTTTATCATCCCGGAACAGGATACCGAACTCTCTGCCGGTGTAATGGTAAACTTCCCCGCCATGGTAATCGGACACCTTGTGGATCAAATCAAAAACTGCCGAAAGCAGTTCTTCCATCCGGTCAGCAGCTTCAGGCAGACCATCAGGGTAACCATATACAGCGCCACTGGCAATGGTTACATTGATTTTCTTTGAATTTTCTTTCATAGCTAAAAGTTTGCGGTATATCAGGATAAAGATATGTACTTACCACGCCTTCCCGCTAAAAAAATACATAAACGCCTGCAGAAAATTCCTGAACGCCTGTAAAAATTTTCTAAACGCTATCAATCCCTGGCAAAAAGCTGCACAATCGTCCCCCATTTAGCTCAACGATTCGAGCAGTTCCATCACTGCATCAAATTTCCTGGAAGCAACCGGCACCTTTGACCCGTCATCCATCACAAGATATCCGCCTTCGGCTTTTTCAAAGTATTTCAGTTTCCTCACATTGATCAAATGTGACTTGTGGGACCTGAAGAAGCCATTTTCGAGCAAAACTTCCTCAAATTCTTTCATTGGCTTTGATACGAGAATTTTCCTGCCATCATCAATGAAAAAAGTGGCATAGCTGCCGTCGGCGTTTACCCTAATGACTTTCGATAAATCAACGGAATGGATCTCTTCATTGGTCCGGAGCATGATCTTGCCGGCCTGTTCTAAACCCCGCATATCCGACTCAAACTGCTTTAATTGCAACTTTTCCTCATATCTCACAGCATCCGTGGCTTTATTCAATGCGATGATCAGTTGCTGTTCACGGATAGGCTTCAACACATACCCCACTGCATTGAAATCAAAGGCACGAATAGCATACTCGGCATACTCGGAAATGAAAATGATCCTGAAATCAGGTTTCTGGAAGTGCTTGAGCAGGTCAAACCCACTGCCGTCGGTAAGGTATGTGTCGAGGATCACCAGGTCGGCCTGGTTGGAATTCATCAGGTGTATGGCTTCATTCCGGGTTGATGCGGAACCTATCACTGAGATATCAGGGCAACATGATCCTATCAGCGACGACACAACACCAACCGCCGCCTGATCGCCTGATATAACAATTGCCTTGATCATCAGCATTTTTTGCAAATCTAATGAAAAGAAAATTAGTCAATACACATCATATCAAACTCCTTCAGGGTATTGCTATATTCACACCGCCAACCCAAACACCACCCGTGTTCCTGTTGCTTCGCCGTTCTCATCTGTCAGGTCAATGATCTCCATGGTGATCTTGCGTTTCTGTTTGCGGTTGAGCACTTTGATGCGCTCCTGAGTGATGGAGGTGGCAAGTGATTTATGGTCTTTGTCGAATTTCTGGCGGAGTTCATTGGCTTTTTTCCGGCCGATGCCATCGTCTTCAATGGCAAAGGTCATTCCATGTCCGTTGCGCGTGTAGCTAATGCTGATGCTGCCTTTGGTTTCGCGGTGTTTGATGCCGTGCTCGATGGCGTTTTCGATGAAGGGCTGGGCAAGCATGGGCGGCACAAAGATGTTTTCCGGATCAAGGCTATCGTCCACATGGATGTGATAATCAACCTTTTCGGGGAAGCGGACTTTCTGCAGCTCGAGGTAGTTTTCGATGGTGCTGAGTTCTTGTTCCAATGTGATCTGCTCTTCCAGTGAATTGTTGAGGATGCTGCGAACCAGTTCCGAAAACCGCGAAAGGTATATGCTGGCTTTGGTGTCGTCCTGCTTTACGATGAAGTTCTGCACGCTGGCCAGCGAGTTGAAGATGAAGTGGGGGTTCATCTGGGAGCGGAGGAGCTTTTGCTCTAAATCCGATTTTTCCTGCTGAGCTTTAAAATGGCGCTGACGGATCAATAATAGCAACAAGGCCACAATCATTACAATAAAAACCCCTGTTCCGAAAAGGATGGTAATGTACTGCCTCATCCTCAGCTCCTTCAATTCGTTTGATTGTGAAAGAACTGCTATCTGCTGGTCTTTAAGTGTCGTTTCGTATTCAAGTTGCATGCTCAGCATCTCACGA
>JAWOHY010000081.1:0-4025 GCA_046484945.1 Bacteroidales bacterium | reverse complement strand
AATGGCTTCAATACACTTAATCGCTGACTGGATAAAATATCGGCCACATCAAGATTGTCGCCCTGTACCATCAGGACTTTCCTGATGGTCAGCCTGCTTCTGATATGTTCCATTAATACCGTTTTCCCCGTCCTTCTCGCCCCAAACAATCCGGTGACCTGGCCGGGTTGCAGGTGATTGATGATGGCATTTGTTAAGAATCTGGGTATCATGCTGACCATATTTAGATAAATATAGTCAGCAAAAATACAATATTTTATTTTCACAGTTATTAACGAAATTTGATAACGGTAAAGCCATAACAGTGGATAAAGCTTAGAGATATCCCATCTTTGACGGTGTTGGCGACGGCTTGGCGGTGATCGGCGAGGGCGCCTTTAAAAATATTATGTAGCGGAATTCTGCCATTTTTTATAAATAATGGTTTTCATTACCTCATCATGAAATGTACATACTAATTTTAGAGAGTCAAGTTATGCCTTAAAATTTTCAGTTATGAGAACGCTATTCCTATTTACGGTGGCATTCCTTTCCACCGCCTGGACGGCAGCCCAGACAGCCAGCCTGCCCGATGTTGCATTGAGAAACATTGACGGCAAAATCGTATCTTCCAGGGAGGTTTTAGATAACGACCGTGCAACCCTGCTTGTTTTTTGGAAAACAACCAATGGCAAATGCTGTGATAACCTTGAACTGATGCAGGAAGCCTGGGTAAGTCATCTCAAGGGACATGACATCAAACTGGTCGCCATCTGTGTTGATTGCCATGGTTCCTGGAGCCACGTCAAGCCGATTGTGATGGGCAATGCATGGGAATTTGATACTTACATCGATGTGAACGGGGATTTCATGCGGGCACTAAGTGTCGGTGACGCCCCATGCACCATGATTTTCGACAGCAATTTAGAAATGATATGCCGGTATAATGGCGCATGTTCCGGCACGAGTGAATTCATTTGCATGAATATACTTGATCACCTTGGCTTATCAACGGATAATCCGCCTGATCAGTAATCACACACTGCCGACCGTTATAAATTTTACCGATCTTTACTATTTCATTGAACCCGTTACCATGATGAGAAGAAGGATATTTCTTTCCGTTCTGTTATGCCTGGTTTTAAGCCATGCCTTTCCCCAGCCCTTCGCAGTGGGCCATACCACGATCACCTTCATCGACGGATCCAGAAACAACCGCCAGATACCCACGGAGATCTATTACCCGGCCCTGACCGCCGGGGAGAATATGCCGGTGGCGCCGGGGCAGTTTCCCGTGTTGTCATACGGCCATGGTTTTGTGATGACCGTGGATGCCTACGCCAATTTCAGCGACGCATTGGTGCCCCAGGGGTACATCTTTGCCTTGCCGAACACCGAGACGAGCTTTTCTCCCAGCCATAACGACCTGGCGCTCGACCTGGTCTTCATCATCCAGTCAATGGCATTGGAAAACAATGATCCCGGATCGCTGTTCTTTGGCGCTGTGGCAGAGACATCGGCCGTGATGGGTCATTCCATGGGCGGGGGCGCCTCCATGCTGGCGGCAGCGTCGGATCCGGCCATTACCGCGGTCGTGAACCATGCGGCGGCCAACACCAGCCCGTCGGCCATCCAGGCGGCGACGGATATTACGGTGCCCGCTTTGCTTTTTGCAGGCTCCGAAGACTGTGTCACGCCGCCATCGCAGCACCAGCAGATCATGTATGATTCGCTGGCATCCAATTGCAAAACCCTCATCAGCATCACCGGCGGCGGACATTGCTATTTCGCCGAATACAACCTGCTCTGCACCATTGGCGAAAACTCCTGCGCCCCGAACCTGACCATCACCCGCGAAGAACAGCACGAGACCACTTTCAGCTTCATGATCCCCTGGCTCGATATCGTCCTGAAAGGCAACCAGGCCTCATGGCAGATCTTTCTCGATTCCCTCGAAACCTCACAAAGAATATCCTATCAGCACCAGTGCCAGCAAACCGCCATCCCGGGCGTTGAAACCGGGTTGAACGATTTGAAGGTCTTTCCGGTGCCGTTTAAAGACTGCCTGACGGTGGAAGGGACCGGCGGCTTTGGCCAATTAATCGTTTATGACCTCACCGGAAGGGCGGTCCTGAACCAATCAATCGGTAGCGAACAGGCAGCAAGTATCTCAACAGAAAGCCTAAAACCTGGTATTTACCAGCTCGTTTTCAGCAACGATGCCGGTGAGCTTACAGTCAAGAAGGTTTGTAAGCATTAATTTGTGTTCGTTCATTCAATATTTATCATTTCCCTTTACCCACCCCTTGATCCCCTCCCATGATCCCTTTCCGGATACTGTCTTGTCCTGAAATAGGTTGACAACAAAAACAACAAAATGTCAACTTAAAAAAGGATTAATGATGAAACAAAATGTTTATTACAGCGAAGAGATGAAGCTCAAGGTTATTGAGCAGGTTCTCAGTGGCGGGATCAGCATGAGCGAAGCCAGCCGAAGGTATAAAATAGGTGGAAAGTGTACAGTCAGCAGATGGATTAGTAACTTTATGCGCCGAAACAATCCAACTGATAACATCGAGCAACCAGATATGGAACGCAGACTAAGTGAAGAAGAAGATCCGCAAGGAGAAATAGCCAGGCTTAAAACAACGATCAAGCAACTGGAGGAGCAGCTGGAATATGAGAAGTTGCGGAGTGAGGCTTATGAAACAATGATTCAGATAGCCGAGAAAGAGTTCAGGCTGCCGATCAAAAAAAAATTTGGTGCCAAACAGTCCAGGAACTCAGGCAAAAGCGATCCAGACCAGGGATAGAAAGCTTATGCCGGCTGTTTGGCCATAGCAGGCAGGCCTGGTATAAAAACGTGCAATTTTTGTATAAAAAAGCGTCGGAAGATGAGATTATGTTAGAAATGGTCCACCGGATAAGAAAGGATATGCCACGGATGGGAGGGCGCAAGCTCATTCATCTGATCAAGGAGAAGTCTGAAGGTCAGATTGCTGTTGGACGTGATGGATTCTACAACCTGCTTCGAAGGAACGGGTTACTGGTCCGCAGACGCAGGAACAGGGTGGTAACGACCAACTCTTTTCACTGGTTGCGTAAGTACCCAAACCTGATCCGTGATCTTAAGGCGACCAGACCAAACCAGATCTGGGTCAGCGATATAACGTATATCAAAACCGATGAGGGATTTTTATACTTATTCCTGCTGACAGATCTTTACTCCCGTAAAATCATAGGCTGGAAACTGGCCGATAACATGGGGTCGGAAAATGCCGTCATGGCTCTTGAACAAGCCATTGCAAACGCAAATGGCCTGGTCCGTGGAACCATTCACCATTCTGACCGGGGTATGCAATATTGCAGTGGAGATTATGTCAAAATATTGCAGGGTAACCAAATGAGAATTAGCATGACTGAAAATGGGGATCCTTATGAAAATGCTGTTGCAGAACGTGTTAATGGGATTTTAAAAGATGAATGGTTGTATGAAATGCAATTGAAGAATCAAAAACACTCCTTGGAAATCCTCAATCAAATTATCGCTTTGTACAATGAGAACAGACCTCATTTAAGCTTAAATTATCAAACCCCGGATATGGTTTATAATAATCATCAAACGAACACTCCTATTACCCCATTGAAGTGTAAACCTCATAACGAACTAAAAAATGTACTTGTAAACCTTTGTCAGGATTAACATAAAATCTGTCAACTTTTTTTAGGACGAGACATTTGGTTGATACTTTCTGGGGGAGGGGAAAATATATCCGGTATGGCTCTTTTTCTACAGATGGGTAACTCCTGTAGCCGAAGCTGCATATCTGCTGGTGATGCTGCATTAGCCAGGGCTTCCATCTCTAACCCGGGCATGGCGCTGGGCGTAGTCATTAGTAGCTCGTAGTCGGGGATGATGTCGGTCTGAAGCCAGCCACACTGCCCAGCAGCTCCATCGCCCCACGAGGCAGCACAGCTGTGGCCTACGGCAAACTCATAGCTGTCGCGGTAGAGCAGCCTGTAGGACTCGAGATCGGGATCGTCAG
>JAWOHY010000210.1:0-4044 GCA_046484945.1 Bacteroidales bacterium | reverse complement strand
GGAAGTGGTCATCCTTGGTATCAAAAGGCCTTTGACGGTCGATTTCACATCGAGCATGGCGGAAGGGTGCGCGGCGCTCCCGTCGGTGTTGATAGCCACCTGGGCCTGTAATAAACTAATTGCAAAACAGAGTGTTACTGTCAGCACAATGCTAATAACTGTCGTTTTCATAGTTTTGGCTTTTGGTCTGCGGGATTAAAAGTAATTCATCCTGACATGAATTGCAAATTTTCGGGTATTTTTATGATTTAAATGACCCCACCCCTTGGAGGGGCCTAAAATAATTACAATGCAAACCAAAAATTTCAGCATCTCCCGCATCGTTCACGGCCAGATGCGGCTGGCGGAATGGAATTTGAGCAGCCAGGCGCTGCTGGGCTTCCTGGAAGAACTGATCGAACTGGGGGTAACCACGCTCGATCATGCCGATATTTACGGCAATTATGTTTGCGAAGCGATCCTGGGGGAGACGATCTCCCTGGATAAAACCATACGCGACAGGATACAGATCGTGACCAAATGCGGCATCAAGCTGGTATCTGATAAATTCCCGGGGCGCAAGGTTAAAGTCTACGATTACAGCTATGATCATATCATCACATCCGTTGAAAATTCCCTTAGAAATTTCCGGACCGACCGCATCGACCTGCTGTTGCTGCACCGGCCCGCGCCTTTCTTTGACCCGGCAGCGGCAGCCAGGGCCTTCGCTGACGTGAAGCAGCAGGGAAAAGTGCTGCATTTCGGCGTTTCCAATTTCAATCCGGGCCAGTTTGAAATGCTGCAGGCTCATACCAGTGAAATACTGGTGACCAACCAGGTTGAAATTTCCCCATACTGCCTGGAGCACTTTGAGAACGGTAACGTCGATTTTTTCCTGAAAGAAAAGATCAAGCCCATGGCCTGGTCGCCCATGGCAGGCGGGAAGCTGCTGAACCCGGAAGACCGGAAAGGCACACAGGTTCTCCGCGTCTTAAAAGAGATAGCGGATGAATTGAACGTCGTGCCGGTCGACAAGGTCATCTATGCCTGGCTGCTGAAACATCCCGCCGGTTTCATCCCGGTTGTGGGCTCAGGAAAAATCGAAAGGGTGAAATATGCCGTGGAAGCCCTCGACATCGACATGAGCCTGGAGCAGTGGTTCAGGGTGTTTGTCTGTGCAAGAGGAAGCGATCTGCCATGATTGGGTGATTGGGTGATTGGGTGATTGGGCGATTGGGCGATTTGAGGATTTTCTATTGTTTTTGTTTTATGGCTTTTCTGATCACAAAGAAGTAAATCACGACGTTGAAAACGATGACGCCGGCGCCGAGGAGGAGCTGGAGCTCGCGGGTCAGTTCACCGGGGTAGATGATCGGGAGCAGGTACTGCCCGATGAAATCGCCGGTGTAGCCGCTTTCGCCGGCCAGGCTGCGGAACCTGTTTTCCAGCGGGGTCAGGGGGCATATCCAGCCCATTAACTCGATCAGGGCGCCCCAGATGGCCGCCGGGATATGCACCCAGGCCATCCAACGCCATTTCAATACCAGTAAACCGCCCAGTACAACAAACAGGATGAATACCAGGTGAAGTAAAACGGTGATATCTGCAAGCAGGCTGTAAATCATTGTATCTGGAATTCAAAGTTATTAAAATTCTGTGGTTATAATAAAATGAACCCTTGTCATAAGGAATATCTGTAGGCCCTGCCGGCCTGAAAAATCAGCGCTGCAGGAATAAAAAGTGTCAGATAAATTATTACGCTTATTTTGATACCTTCGCTTTCATAATAATGGCACAATGAAACACAAAAAATTTAGAACAATTACCAATTTGGCAGGGTACTTTATCCTAATCCTGTTATGCTTTTTCTTTTTTTCCTGCTCAGATAAAGAGGATGATAACGGGCTGATGTATCCTTCCGTCTTGCCCGACCTGAGCGGATTGTCATGGATAGCGGATGATCTGTTCGTCGGTGTTCATGATGCTAAAAATAATGATGAAAAGAAGAACTGGCCCCGTGTCAGCCTGATACAGCTTCCACTGTCGGAGGCCGAGGGGGCTATCTGGAGGCCGTCGTACCCCGACTTTCCGGGCCCGGGGGGTGTTTCCAGCGATCTGGAAAGCTCGTGCAGCATCCCGGGAACTAAAGATTTTTTATTCGTAGAGAGTGGACAGGAAGGAGCCAATTTCAGCCGGATATTTCATGCAAGATATTTAAACAGTGAAATCGAAATTATTGATTATACCAACTGGCCGGTGGGCATAACAAATGTAGAAGCCACTGAAGTTTTCCGGGTAGGAGAGCAGCTGGTGTTTCTCTATGCTGAGAGGGCCGAAGGGGAGCCTTCAACGAATATCCGCTGGGCAAACCTATCCCTTAACCCGCTGGATTTCGGTGATTTTCAGGAGGTGACCTTTGAAGGGATTGACCCGGTAGGGCCTGGCGCAAGACCAGTGGTAGCAATGGAAATCGATAGTGAGGGTTTTATATATATCGTATCGGCATATGATTCGGGCAGTGACGATGGTCCATACCGGAGTGTGGTCTGGCTGATTGGACAGGTATTAGCCAATAATGAGGGACATGCTATGGTTGAGCTGGGTAATTATCAGAGGCTTGGCACACTGGATGGCCTGAAAGTGGAAAGCATTGCCGTTCGCGAACTTTCAGGGGAAGCCAAACAAGTTTTTATCGGCACCGACGACGAACACTATGGAGGCATCATCCGATTATTACCATAATTGTTCCGGGATAAAACCAGCTTTAATGATTTCCATCGCATAAGCCCTATGCGCCGCGGGCTGTGGATGTTTTCTTACATAGTCGTTGCCTGAAACCCCGTGAGCATGAATGGCCTGTAGCCCGTCTGCCAGTGTTATGCCGGGGTGCCTGGCCACAGCCTCTTTCAGCGCCCTGGAGGGTTGCTCATCGAAACTGTTGGGCATGAAGAGCACGATGATCCGGGAGCCGTAGGAAGAGAAAACATCTTCAATACCCGAAAAATAAAAATCATACACCTGGAAATCAGATACTTCCTCCTGTAAATTACGCATTTTTATTTCCTGTGTCAAACGGTTATTTCTTATGTACAGGTATACATAGCGTGGTGCGGCAAAAAACAGCTTCGACAACTTCCTCACGTTCAGGGATGTTCCCTCCTCACGATATAAATCCACCATGTCAAAGACATGCTGTAGCTTCATTGGATACTTTATCTTTAAATCCTGGCCATCCCGTGCAAGGTAAGCTGTCGGTAACGGAAGGTTATCAGACGCCAGCGGTGGGAAAGGCGTTCTGGAGCGGGCCGGCAGTCCGTTCCAGCATCCCAATACGACGTGTTCCGGCTGCAATTTATCCAGCACGCCTAGCTCCTTCAGTTGCCTAGCTTTCAACAAGGCATGGATATAGGAAAATGAACAGATGCCGTAATTATATGCCGGTATATTCAGACCGTCTGCTGCCAGCTGTGTAAAGGTCTGGCCGGCATCCACCTCATCGCCGTAAGTGAAGGAACAGCCCAGCGACAGCAGGCCGCCCGGTTGATATGATATGGCATCCGTATGCTCGCCGATCCTGTAACCGAACTGATGGCTTTTTACATAGAAACTGCCGTCGCCGATGTGCCCGGAAATATTCGGGGCGAAATCAAAACCGATCGTCCGGTCGTATATGTAAGAACCCACAGGCCAGCGGCCCGGGTTCGATACCACCCGCACCAGCTTTTTATGGATCTGGAAGGTGAATATCAGGTTAAAAACAACGAGGATAAGGACAATGACACTGAGCATGTAGACCCGGTATCGCATTTTTTTTGAATTCATTATTTTCATGGCCATAATGACAGATTCTTGTATATTTTCAGCAGTTCCGCTTTTCGGGTTCAATCCAGTTTAAAAGTTTCTTTCCAGGCCGCTTCGTTCCGGAGATCCTGCTGCTGCTTTTTATCAAACAAAAAATCGCCCATGACAAGATAGTCCATTTCGGTCCGCATAAAACAGCGGAACGCGTCGTCAGGAGAGCAGACGATGGGTTCTCCCCTGACATTAAAACTGGTGTTGATCAGC
>JAWOHY010000056.1:0-5420 GCA_046484945.1 Bacteroidales bacterium | reverse complement strand
GGAAGGGTAAGTCATGATCTGGGAGATACACTGACAAAAAGGCTGGGCCCAAAGGCATTTGAGGCGGCCGGGATCGGACCTGAAGATATTGATATCATAGAAGTTCATGATGCAACCTCCCCATCTGAAATTATCACCCTGATTGAACTGGGCATCATTCGGGGCGAAGATGCGCCCCGGTGTATTGATGAAGGATGGCTGGAACCCAACAGGAAAATGAAATACGAAATGGTCAGAAATATTCCTGTAATGCTGTGCAGGTCAACTGCAATATCAAACCGGATCAAAGGATAATCTGGGTTTGAATATTGCATACTGACACCCGTGAAGATCAGCACGATCATCAGGACGGCATTCACGTGATGCCAGATCCTGAGCCAGAGTGGATAGAGGTATAACTTATTCTTTTTCATTTTCGTTGCCTGTAATGTATGTACCTGAGCGTTGCATGGATGGCTATGCCCAGAAGGACAAGCCCGAGAATGACTATACTGGCAAGATTGAAGTAATAATTGCGGTTAGCTCCGATAATATAAGCGTCAGTGGTGATCTCTGAATTAAAGAATCCAAACCTGCTCCGGCGCTCGACCGTCTTATGCTTGTATAAGGAGGCCATCAGGATGGAGTTGGTAGAATGGCACTCCACGCAATTCCTGACTGCTTCCGAAGCCGGCAGTACATGATGGGCCACCAGGATATCCTCATGGACAGCTGCATGGCAATCGATGCACCTGACCTTTCTGAAATGGAGGCTCTGGTTAGGCAGCCATTCATGCTTGGACAACATGTTGGTCAGCTGCCTTTCAATCAGAACGGCATAGTGGCTTATATCTCCATGACACTCGAGGCAAATAGAATTGTTATGGGCCACGATATCGATGATCCTGCCCCCTTCCCGTGCCGTCAGCCGGTAAGTGTGCGGGTTGTGGCAGCTCCAGCAGCTGAAGTCTTCGATGTAATGATCCCCGTGTATGCTAACATTGAATTCTTCTTCTATCTTTTCGAAATTAAATCTCGCAAAGTGTTCGTCACCGCCATGGCAATCAATACACGAATATTGAAATTCGAATTTAACGCTGATCGGATGAGGATGTATCTCATAATCGGGAGAGTGGCAGTCGGTACAGGCAAAACTGCCATGGGCAGACCTTATATACAGGTGAGGATCAATCCTCAGTTCGTCATACATTTTCAAGGAAGCCATATCACCCGTTACGGGATCGGTAAGGGTATATCTCATTCCTGCATGGCAATCAAGGCATTTCTGCGTTTCCGGATCAAGAACATCCTCAGGGTTATCCTTATTATACGCGGTTGAAAATGAAATCAGCAGGATGACAAGCAATAGAATTTTCCTGTTACAGGCTTTGCAGTATATCCGAGAAGGCTTGTTCATTTTTGGTATACAGAGTTTGTCAGAAAGAAGAGGGTGTCGTAGTAGTCATTTTTAGCAGACCGACGACTGAAGCCGTCGGTTCCAACATGTAATATAATCGGAACCAACGGCTTTAGTCGTTGGAGCACGACCCAGTTCCAGGCAGTAATTCGATTGCATAGACTTATACGAAAGCTTCAATTAGAACAGTTTATTACTTTTAAAAAGTTGCTCTCATGTAAGTAACAATGGCCCAACGGTCCTCCATATCAGGGATGCTTTTTTCAAAGTTTGGCATTTCATCCCTGCCAATAAAGGATTTATAATAAATCGCCCCGTCGCTGAGATTATGGAATGCTTCGGATGAGAAGTCACCCGGGAAAGTCTTGAGCTGTTTTGCCTTCACCCCGTCACCCAGACCCTTATTGCCATGACACGACCGGCAATGTTTCGCATACAGGGTTTTGCCTATGTTGATCATGGCGGCGTCGTCAGCAGCCAGGGGGTTTTTCATCTTCAGGTAGCTGTCCGGAATGACCCACGGTTCCCCTTTTTTTTGATCCTGAGGCACAGCGAATGCGAGTAGTAAAAAGGCTGCTGCAACAATAATAGCAGGCATCATCACATTGAATCTTTTCATAATTTATAATTTTACATTAGTTAATACTATTTTACAAATATAAACAAATTTAGGGATAATTTAAAATGACCATAACCTGGTGATGTTAAACCCGATATAGATGTTTTCCGTTGATTTGAAGAAATCATTCTGATTTTTCATGACATTGTATTGCGGTACCAGGTAAGTGGCCGAGCCGACAAATACCTGGAAAGCGTGGGTAGCTGTGGCCACTTCATATCCGATGCCGAAATTAGGCTTCGGCGGGTCCTTGAACTCCCGCCATTCTTTGATACCATCTATTTTCAGCGGCAGGTCAAGGTTAAAGATCACGGCCGATTGCGGGCTGAACTTGATCCTGCCAAGAAAATGCAATGCGATTTTATCATGCTCATACAATGAGTCTACCTGGTTGAAATGGGTAAAACTACCTCCCAGGGTGAAGGTGAACCAGGAACAGAACTGGCGTGTGACCATCAGCTCGTTGAAGAAAGCAAACCGGTTGTTGAACTGGTAACCTTCTCCGAAATAGACCTCATCGCGGGCATCAACAGACCAGTTTCCGTAGTAGGTCACATCGACCGGTGATTTGTTATTTCTGCTTTGTTTTAGCAGGTTGATCTTCAGTCCGAAATCCTGTAGCTTGTAATCTTTGGTGGTGCCATAACCTATTTGGGCCCAATCTGTGATGGAATAATTAAGTCCCAGGCGGACGTTGGCTGATCCGTAGATCCCATAAAGATTGGAGATCCCGTTCGACATATTGTCAAACCTGTGGTGCATGACAAACTCCAGGGTCTGGGCCGTCGGGATGACGTTTGTCTGGTTGTCGATCAGGTAACCGCTTTCATAAGCTCCCCTGATGGGATTCCCGTCCTTGACAATCCAGAAGCCCAGCAGGCTTTTATTCGAATTGACGGGGGCCGAGGAGGCAGCGTCACTTTCCTGGGCCACTGCAATGGCCAGAGAGAAACAGGCCAGTATTATGATAATCAATGCTTTTTTCATGGTTAGCGTTTTTTGATCATTCCGATTGCTGTTAATTATTCAATGCCCCTTCCTGGATCCATTTCAGCATTATCTCCCAGTCTCCGGGCTGGCAATACTTGTTCATGCTTCCGCCCGGGGCACATTTCGTATAGAGTTTGCTGTTTTCAGGGGTTGCCAGGTCTATCTGGTTTCTGGCGAACAGGTCATCATAGGCATTGGCAGGCGTCAGATCGGGAGGCACCGCTCCCGCGGCATGGCAACTGCTTGAACTGCAGTTCCTGTCGTTAAAGATCTGGATGATGTCACCGGAGAAACTGACCACTTCGGGGATTTCCGGCTCGATGGGATCGATCCAGTCATACTGGCATGACTGCCATGACAGGACAGATAACAAACAGACAGTGAGTAATGTAATATTTTTCATCATATGAATTTTAGGTAATCAAAAAAAAGGCTTCAATAATATCATTGAAGCCTGAATATAATCATGATCCTCAATTAATTAAGCACAGCTATGGAATTTTCCAGGAGCCTTTTTGCATAGGTCTTGTTGTGCATGCCGTAACTTCCGTCATATTTTCCACAGAACAGCCAATTGTAATAAGCCCCGACAACCTTATTGGGGTAGGTACCAGGGTTAGCAAGACCGGTGGTCGGGTTATAGATGCCGGCTTCTGTCAGTTTTTCCTCCAGGGAGGACAACAATGCCTGGATTTCCGTTTTCAACGATGCCACCGCAGCGGTCAAATCATCCTGTGAGCCGGAATGGCAGTCAACACAACCTGCCGTATTGAGGCGTTCAGAGCCCTGGTACACATATTTCATGTTATTCGTATGGCCGCCTGCCTTAGCGGCGAAGGCCTCTGCCATATGGCAGGTGACACAGGAGTTGTCAATTTGTGCGTGGGCATGGTTGGAATAGCCTCCATCAAATTCAAATGCGCCTACCCCGGCGATCATGGTGCCCTGTGGTCCATAATGGGGCCCCCAGCGGTTTGATGTAATATTGATCATGCCATCCGGATCATTGATATCGGGCCAGGGGGTGGCGGGCCTGGGTTGATGACATTGGATACAGGTATTGGCCGCACCTTGATCGCTTGCCAAACCTGAAGCCCAGAATGTAACCGGTTCTTCCAGCCGTAACCCCCAGTCATCCGTAGTATACGTTTCATGTATCTGATGGCATGTATAACAATTGATTGGTGTCGGGTCGGGAACCGTAGCGGCAGTCGCTTGCATACCCGTCTGGATAACCTCCCTGAATCCCTTGCTGGTATGACAGGGTGCGCATTGCGCTGTGTTCCTTTCAAAATTGCCGCCGGTGGCATGCAGCGAATTTTCCCACTGAAGTGTCTTTGCATACACGTTTTCCGAAATGTTATGACACGCTGCGCAGGTGGCAGTCCCATCACTGCCATTGATGCCGTCTTCCCCGTCAGCTCCGTCTTTGCCCGGAGGACCTTCCTTTGTGCAGGAAAACAAGACAATCATTGACACCATCATCAAAACGGGAAGAAACACCTGGATAATGCTGAGTCTTTTCATAGTTGTTGCTTTTTGGTTTTTGTTAAGTGAACAACAATATTAATCACATACCATGATAATTAAATATAACCAGATGGTGATATATTTCATGAAATGATTGATATAAACAATATAATTAATGGATATATATCAATAAAAAATACGCGTAAATTATGAGAATAGTTATAATTAAATGATAAACAATAAATTATATTATAAAAAAAAACGATTGCTAAAAACTTCTTTTTATTTAGAATAAATAAAAATTTCAGCCCTGCTGATTATCCGTTGGCTGAAATATTTTGTAAAAGGCGTTCATTAAGAATCGTTACCAGGCTGCCTGTCATGGATATCAAGCCTTCCTCTTTGAAAACTTTTAATGTCCGGATGGCGTTTTCCTTTGTTGTGGCTGACATGTCTGCCAGATCCTGGCGTGAGATGGTAATTTTGAAAGGATTAGTCTTATATATCTCCTGATACAGAAATAGGAGGGCCTCTGCCACTCTGCCCGGGGCTTGTTTCCGGGTAAGCGATAAAAAGCGCTGGTAATTCCGAATGTCTCTTTTATTAGCTTTCTTCAGCATTTCAGTGGCAAAGCGGTTATTCGTACCAATGATCTCTTCAATGATTTCCTTTTGTAGAAAACATGCAACGCTATCTTCAACGGCTGAAACTGAAAAATGGTGCATTTCATCAATAAACATACCAGGACTGCCGATCATCTCACCAGGGCCAACCAATGTGAGGATGAATCTTTTTTTATTGCCGGCTTCAAGGTATACTTTGGCAAGCCCTTCCAGGATACAAATGGTATGGGTAAAAGGAGTGCCCTGCTTAAATATGATCTCTCCGGCATGAAACAACACATCAAATCTTATCTTTTCTATCTTTTTTAAGTGCTCTTCTTCC
>JAWOHY010000052.1:0-16571 GCA_046484945.1 Bacteroidales bacterium | reverse complement strand
GGTGACGGGGACTCCCTGTACATAGGTGATAAAATTGGCATAACAGGCATAATGGGGATCGGAAATAATGACTTCATCTCCCGGATTCAGCAACGCAGAAAATAAAAGCAGCATGGCCGGGGACGACTTTTTGCAGTTCTTAAGTTCATTTTGAACCTCCGGATAATTTATTTAGTGTTACTTCTCTGCTGCTGCCTTCCCGGCTTTCGACCTGATCACCTCACCGGCAAATCGAATCCCTTTCCCCTTGTAAGGTTCCGGTTTACGAAGCGATCTGATTTTAGCGGCTACCTGTCCGATCAGCTGTTTATCGAAGGATGTCAGGGTAATGGTCGGATTTTTACCACGTACCGTCACTGTTTCCACCTTAATTTCAGGGGGAAGCTCAAAAGCAACATAGTGGGAAAAGCCTAACGTAAGCTCGAGCAGCTGTCCCGTTGCCTGGGCCTTGTAACCCACGCCCACCAATTCCTGTACCGTTTTGAAACCTTCGGAAACACCTGTTACCATGTTCGCCAGCAATGAGCGGTAAAGACCATGCATGGAGCGATGGTTCTTTTCATCGCTGGGTCTGGAAACCTGGATCTGCCCATCGTTAACCTTCACTGTGATGTCGGGGTGTACTTTCTGCACCAGTTCTCCCAGGGGGCCTTTGACGGTAACGGTGTTATCGTCAGCAATGTTGACCTGGACACCAGTGGGAAGGTCTATCGGTTGTTTTCCTATTCTTGACATTATTTCTGAATTTTAACTTATCGTGCAAATAACTTCTCCTCCGATGTTGAGCTGTCTGGCTTCTTTATCGGTCATTAACCCCTGTGATGTGGAAATAATAGCGATCCCCAGGCCATTCAACACCCTCGGCAGTTTTGCTGAATGAGTATATTTTCTCAGCCCCGGTTTACTGATCCGGGTCAGGCTATTGATCGCGGATTGTTTCGTCACCGGGTGATATTTCAGCGCTATTTTTATAACGGCCGGTTTTTTTTCTTCAACCACCTTATAATTGAGGATATAACCTTTATCCATGAGAATCCTGGTAATTTCCTTTTTCAGATTGGAAGCAGGGATTTCCACAAGCCTGTGATTAGCCATCACGGCATTTCTAACGCGGGTCAAATAATCTGCAATCGGGTCTGTCATTGATCTTACTTTTTAAAATTACCAACTCGCTTTTTTTACGCCGGGGATCAGGCCCTGGTTGGCCATTTCCCTGAAATTTATCCTGGATATTCCAAACTGACGGATATATCCTTTAGGCCGGCCGGTCAACTTGCAACGGTTATGCAAACGGATGGGGGAAGCATCCCTGGGGAGCTTCTGCAGCCCCACGTAATCACCGGCTGCTTTCAGCGCGGCGCGTTTGGCCGCGTATCTGTCAACCATCTTCTGGCGTTTGACCTCCCTGGCCTTCATTGATTCTTTTGCCATATCTTGAATGTTTTGATATTTACTTTTTAAAGGGCATTCCAAATTCCCTGAGCAACGCATGGGCCTCTTTGTCGGTCCGTGCCGAGGTTACAAGGGTGATATCCATACCATTGATCTTACTCACTTTATCCAGGTCTATTTCGGTGAAGATGATCTGTTCAGAAACACCGAATGTATAATTGCCGCGGCCATCGAAACCTTTGTCGCTGATCCCCCTGAAGTCGCGTACACGGGGAATGGCAACGGAAATAAGCCTGTCTAGAAATTCATACATCATATCTCCGCGCAGGGTCACCCTGACGCCGACGGGCATGTTGCGGCGCAGTTTGAAATTGGAGATATCCTTCTTTGATTTGGTGGCCACGGCACGCTGGCCGGTGATCAGTGACATTTCCTCAATACCGGTATCGATCAGTTTCTTATCGGCAATGGCATCACCCAATCCCTGATTAACAGCGATTTTCTTGAGTTTCGGCACCTGCATCAGGTTCTTGTAATTGAACTCCTTCATCAATGCAGGGATTATTTCCTCCTGGTACTTTTGTTTGAGTCGTGGTGTATATTTCATTACTTTATGACCTCCCCTGACTTTTTGGAATAACGTACAGTTTTATTGGTCTTTTCATCGGTTTTACGGCCAATGCGCGTTGGTGTGCCGCTACCGTCGATGACTTTGAGGTTGGAAGCATGGATCAGGGCTTCTTTTTCGATGATCCCGCCTTTGGGGTTTTTGCTGGTAGGGCGGGAATGCCTGGAAACCATGTTCACCCCTTCCACCAGGATTTTTCCTTTTTCAGTATCTACTTTGAGGACCCTGCCCTGCTGGCCTTTCGAGTCACCGGCAATCACCATGACCGTATCGCCTTTTCTTATATGCAATTTTCTTTTCATGTCTTTCTTGATATTATAGAACTTCAGGAGCCAACGAAACGATCTTCATATAGTTTTTATCTCTCAATTCCCTGGCCACCGGTCCAAAGATACGGGTACCGATCAATTCACCGGCATTATTCAACAGTACGCAGGCATTATCGTCGAAACGAATATATGACCCGTCATTCCGGCGCATCTCTTTTTTTGTGCGCACCACAACCGCCTTGATGACCGTTCCCTTTTTGATCGTTCCGGAGGGCAATGCATTTTTCACGGTCACGACGATCTTATCGCCGATCCTGGCATACCTTCTGCCGGTACCGCCAAGCACGCGGATGCACAGGACCTCTTTGGCCCCACTGTTATCTGCAACCGTTAGTCTTGATTCTTGCTGTATCATGGTTACTTTGCCTTTTCAATGATTTCTATTAATCTCCAACACTTGTTTTTACTGAGGGGACGGGTTTCCATAATTTTTACCTTATCACCGATGCCACATTCATTTTGTTCATCATGGGCAACGAGTTTGGTAGATTTACGGACAAATTTTCCGTAGATGGGGTGCTTCACCTTGCGTTCGATCCGGACCACGATGGATTTCTCCATTTTATTACTAACGACCAGACCTACCCTTTCTTTTCTTAATTTTCTTTCCATAAGAACCTTACTTATTTATTCCGGCTTCAATTTCCCTTCTTCTGAGTTCGGTCAGCAGGCGTGCTACCGTTCTCTTATATTCTTTCATCTTATGAGGATTATCCAGGGGAGAAACGGCGTGGGCCAGTTTCATCCTGGTGAGCTGTTTTTTCTCTTCTTCCAGTCGCTCTTTCAGCTCTTCGAGGGTCATTTCAACGATTACTTGCTGTTTCATTGCTTTATTATGTTATGTCTTCAACATAGTCTCTTCTGACGACAAATTTAGTATTGACCGGGAGTTTCTGTGCTGCCAGGCGGAGGGCTTCTTTGGCCAGTTCCAGCGGGACACCTTCGACCTCGAACATAATTCTTCCCGGTTTCACGGTAGCAACGAAATATTCGGGGGCCCCTTTGCCTTTACCCATTCGAACTTCAGCCGGCTTTTTGGTGATGGGTTTATCGGGGAATATGCGGATCCAGATTTTCCCTTCACGTTTCATGCGGCGGGTGACTGCCTGACGGGCAGCTTCGATTTGCCGGCCGGTGATCCAGCAGGTCCCCAGCGATTTGATCCCAAAGGAACCAAATGCCAGCTGATCTCCCCGATAGGAGTTCCCCCGGGGGATCATTTTTTGCTGCTTCCTGTATTTTGTCTTTTTAGGCTGTAACATGATCTTAAAGATTTCAGTTTAATATTGCATTACGCCAATCTATCTTCTTCTCCTGGGCCCTTTACGCGGCGCCTGTTTCTTTGCGGTTTCACCTGCCATGGGGACCAGTTCCGGTTTTCCATAGATCTCTCCCTTGCAGATCCATACCTTGATGCCGATTCTGCCGTATGTGGTATGTGCTTCTGTCTGGGCATAATCGATATCAGCTCTAAGGGTATGCAACGGGGTCCGGCCTTCCTTATATAGTTCGTTACGGGCCATTTCAGCCCCGCCTAAACGGCCTGAAATCTGTACTTTGATCCCTTCGGCACCCATCCGGATCGTCGAGGAAACGGCAGTTTTTATCGCACGCCTGTATGAAATTCTACCCTCGATCTGCTTGGCAATCGCGCCCGCAACGATCACGGCATCCAGTTCCGGCCTTTTGATCTCCGATATGTTGATCTGGATCTCCTTTTTGGTCAGCTTTTTCAACTCTTCTTTCAGTTTATCCACTTCCTGTCCGCCTTTTCCGATAATGATCCCCGGCCGGGCGGTGAAAATGGTCACCGTGACCAGCTTCAACGTCCTTTCAATGACGATCTTGGATATTCCGGCTTTTGACAAACGGGCATTGAGGTAATTCCGGATATGCTGATCTTCCACGAGCTTATGGCTGAAATCTTTTCCGCCATACCAGCTGGAATCCCAACCGCGGATAATGCCGAGTCTGAGGCCTATTGGATTTGTCTTTTGTCCCATTCAGTAAAACAATTATATTATAAATTAACTTTCAATATTTTGCACACGACTTCCCAGTGTCAGGGTAACGTGATTGGATCTTTTACGGATACGGAATGCCCGGCCCTGGGGGGCAGGTCTGACCCTTTTCAGCACCCGGCCGCCGTCAACCATGACCGTCTCGATAAACAGGTTGCTGTCTTCCAGCCGGACGCCTTCATTTTTCGCCTGCCAGTTAGCGATTGCTGATAAAAGCAGTTTCCGCATGCGGCCGGCTGCCTGCTGGGGTGAATGTTCAAGAAGGTGCAGGGCGATCTCTACATTTTCTCCCCTGATCATATCGGCTACCAGCCGCATCTTCCTGGGGGATGTAGGGCAATTATTCAATTTCGCGATAAACAGGCTCTTACGGGCCTCTTTGGTCTTCTCTGATCTGAGTCGTTTACGTGCTCCCATGGCATTATTTCTTTACCGTTTACCTTTATCTTTCTGTCCGGCATGACCCCTGAAAATACGGGTCGGCGCGAATTCGCCCAGTTTATGTCCCACCATGTTTTCAGTGATGTAAACCGGGATAAATTTATTACCGTTATGAACAGCTATGGTCAATCCGACAAAATCGGGTGAGATCATCGATGCGCGAGACCATGTCTTGATCACGGTTTTCTTTTTGTTCTCCACCGCGTCTAAAACCTTTCTTTCGAGTTTATAGTGGATATAAGGACCTTTCTTTAATGATCGAGCCATTCCTGTTTAGTTTTTTAATGATTGCTATTTCTTTCTTCTTTCAATGATATACTTGTTCGAAGCTTTCGTGCGCGAACGGGTTTTCTGTCCTTTTGCATATTTGCCTTTCCTGGAACGGGGATGGCCACCGGATGCCTTGCCTTCGCCGCCACCCATCGGGTGGTCAACGGGGTTCATAGCGACACCGCGTGTCCTGGGGCGGCGCCCAAGCCAGCGTTTTCTGCCGGCTTTGCCGTGACTCTCCAGGCTGTGATCCGTATTGGAAACCATGCCGATGGTTACCTTGCAGCTCTGCAGGATCATCCTTGTTTCGCCTGAGGGCAGCTTGATGATGGCATACTTGCCGTCGCGCGATAAAAACTGGGCATAACTGCCGGCGCTCCGGGCCATTTTAGCTCCTTCACCGGGGCGCAGTTCAATATTGTGGATGATCGTACCAAACGGCACTTCACTCAGGTAAAGGGTGTTACCAATATCGGGGGAAACACCCTTGCCCGACTGAACCTGTTGCCCAACCTTCAAGCCGTGGGGTGCGATAATATAACGCTTCTCCCCGTCGACATAATTCAGCAATGCGATGCGGGCCGTGCGATTGGGATCATACTCGATCGATTTGACGGTCGCGAGGATACCCTCTTTATCTCGTTTCCAGTCAATCACACGGTAGCGCTGTTTATGGCCTCCGCCGATGTATCGCATGGTTCTTCTGCCCTGGTTATTCCGGCCCCCGGACCCTTTGATGGGATCCAGCAGGGACTTTTCCGGTCTGTCCGTAGTGACATCGTCGAACGCACTGATAATCTTGAAGCGTTGACCCGGAGTTGTCGGTTTGTACTTTTTTAAAGCCATTTATCTAAATATTGCTGTAAAAATCAATTGTTTCACCTTCAGCTAACGTAACGATCGCCTTTTTAAAAGAGGCTGTTTTTCCCTGGATCAAACCAGAACGTGTACCACGGGATTTTAACTTTCCATTGTAATTCATGGTATTGACCTCTGCGACCTGAACCCCATAGAGTTCTTCGACAGCTTTTTTGATCTGTAGCTTGTTTGCATTTTTTCGGACGAAAAAGCCGTACCTGCCCAGCTTTGCACCGGTATCGGTCATTTTTTCCGAAATGATCGGCTTCAGAATGATATCCATGTCCTTCTGCTTATATAATTATTTACCTAAAATTTCTTCAATGATCGGCACCGAGCTTTCGGCGATCAGCAAATTATTGGCATTGAGAATGTCATAAGTGTTCAGCATCTCAGCGCGCATAACCTTTACCTTACTGACATTCCGCGACGACAGGACCAGGTTGTTATCGGTACCGGGCATCACCAGTAATGTTTTCTTATCCGAAAGGTTAAAATTCGCCAGAAGGGCCGTAAAATTCCTGGTTTTTGCCTCATCGAAGTTAAAGTCCTCCAGGATGGTGATGTTATTTTCCTTTGCTTTATAAGCAAGGGCGGATTTCCGGGCCAGCCTTCTGAGCTTTTTATTGAGTTTGAACTCGTAATCCCTGGGAATGGGGCCAAAAACGCGGCCTCCGCCACGAAAGATCGGTGACTTAATATCGCCGGCACGGGCGGTGCCGGTCCCTTTCTGCCGTTTTATCTTGCGTGTACTGCCTGAAACTTCGCTGCGTTCCTTGGCTTTGTGCGTCCCCTGGCGTTTATTGGCCATCACCAGTTTTACATCCAGCCATATGGCATGGTCGTTCGGGGTAATACCGAAAATATCGTCGCTCAGGGTGACCTTTTTCGCAGTTTTATCCCCTTTTATGTTATAAACTTCTAGCTCCATCTTTCAATAATTACATATGAACCATTAGCTCCCGGAACAGCCCCTTTCACCAGGATAAGGTTTTTTTCCGGAATGATTTTCAATACCTGCAGGTTGATCATTTTGACCCTTTGGTTGCCGGTCTGCCCGGCCATCCGCATCCCTTTGGTCACACGGGAAGGGTAGGATGACGCACCGATCGATCCGGGTGCCCGCAACCGGTTATGCTGGCCATGGGTTGAATCGCCGACACCACCGAAGTTATGTCTTTTGATCACTCCCTGGAATCCTTTCCCTTTACTGGTACCCACCACGTCGACGTATTCACCTTCAATAAATACATCAACTTTCAGCACATCGCCGAATTTTTTCTGGTGGCCGGATTCAAAGCGCGTGAATTCGCGGAGTATTCGTTTGGGAGCGGCGCCTGCTTTGGCAAAATGCCCCTTCATCGGCTTGTTGACGTGCTTATCTTTTTTATCATCAAAAGCCAATTGAATGGCATCGTAACCATCAACATTTTTCGTACGGACCTGTGTTACCACACAAGGCCCGGCCTGAATGACCGTACAGGGGATATTCTTCCCGTTGTCGTCATAAATACTGGTCATTCCTATTTTCTTTCCAATTAATCCTGACATGTCAATCGTTTATTAATCTGTTCTGAGCTTACCGGGTCTTATACTTTAATTTCGACCTCAACACCGCTGGGCAGTTCCAGTTTCATCAATGCATCGATGGTTTTGGAGGTTGTGCTGTAGATGTCGAGCAGCCGTTTGAAGTTCGACAGCTCAAATTGCTCCCTGGATTTCTTATTCACAAAAGTCGAGCGGTTCACCGTGAAGATCTTCTTATCGGTAGGCAGGGGAATGGGTCCGCTGACCACCGCTCCCGTCATCTTGACGGTTTTGACGATCTTCTCGGCAGATTTATCGACCAGGTTATGATCGTAAGATTTTAGTTTAATGCGAATTTTCTGGCTCACGTGATTGCGATTTTAATTTTTAATAACGTAACCTTTTATTTTATATAAAATAGTTTCAACAATTTCTTTCGGCACTTCCTGGTAGTGAGAAAGTTCCAGGTTAGCCGATGCCCTTCCCGAAGTGATGGTCCTCAGGGAGGTGATATATCCAAAGAGTTCAGCCAGTGGTGCGCGGGCATATATAACCTGGAATCCAAGCTGTGCCGAAACATCATCGATCTGGCCTCTTCTTTTATTGAGATCGCTGGTGACATCCCCGACATACTCATCCGGAGTGGTAATTACCAGCTTCATGATGGGTTCAAGCAAAGCGGTATCGGCCAGCCGGCTGGCATTTCTGAAGGCCTGTGCAGCGGCGATCTCAAAGGCCAGCGCATCGGAATCGACGGGATGGGTAGCCCCGTCAATCAGTATGACTTTCAGGTTTATCAGCGGAAAACCCGCCATAATACCGTTGAGCATTGCATTTTTGAAGCCTTTTTCGATGGCTGCGATGAATTCTTTCGGGAGGATGCCGCCTTTGGTCTGATTGATAAACTGCAGCCCTTTCATGCCATCGTCGGCCGGGCCCATGATCACGGTAAGGTCGGCAAATTTTCCCCTTCCACCGGTTTGTTTTTTATACACTTCCCTGTATTCGATATCAGAAGAAATGGCTTCCCGGTATGATACCTGAGGTTTGCCCTGGTTCACCTCAATGCCATATTCCCTTTTCAACCTGTCAACGATGATCTCCAGGTGAAGTTCTCCCATTCCTCTCATGATGGTCTGGCCTGTTTCGGCGTCATAAAAAACATTGAAAGTGGGATCTTCCTCTTCCAGTTTTTTCAGCGCCATGTTCAGCCGTTCCAGATCATCCTGGGTTTTGGGTTCAACGGCTACATTGATCACCGGTTCGGGAAAATCAATATTTTCAAGCACGATGGGATGTTGCAGGTCGCAAAGGGTATCGCCGGTACGGATCTCCTTGAATCCCACAGCCACGCCGATATCCCCTGCTTCAATTTTTTGAAGCGGGTTCCTTTTGTTGGCATGCATCTGCAGGATCCGGGACAGTCTTTCTTTTTTGTTTGTGCTGGCATTCAGCACCACCTTTCCCTCCCCAATTTGACCTGAGTATACCCGGAAGAAAGCGATCTTACCCACGAAAGCGTCGACGGCAATCTTAAATGCCAGGGCGCAGAAAGGGTCGTTTTCATCGGGATTTCTGTTTTCGGTGCGTTGGGTGAAAGGATTGATTCCTTCGACAGGCGGGACATCCAGGGGGGATGGGAGGTACTTGACGATAGCGTCGATGAGTTTCTGCACCCCTTTGTTGCGGAAAGAGGAACCACAGAGAACAGGCACGATCCGGCCTTCCAGGGTAGCTTTACGAATTGTACCGGTTATTTCTTCCGGAGTGATCGAGTTGTGATCTTCCAGGAACTTGGCAAACAGGTCCTCGCTCTCCTCGGCGGCTCCTTCAATGAGTTTCATCCTGTACTCTGCGACCATCTGGGTCATGTCCTCCGGTATTTCCGTTTCATTGTACTCCAGTCCGTGTGAAGGCATGTCCCAGGTATAAGCTTTATTCTCAATGAGATCTACCACGCCCATGAAAGTATCTTCAACGCCGATAGGCAGTTGAAGAGGGATCGGGTTTGCTTTCAGTTTTGCTTTGATCTGGTCCAGCACGCGGAAGAAATCGGCGCCGGAGCGGTCCATCTTATTAACATAGGCGATCCGGGGGATATTGTATTTGGTAGCCTGGCGCCAGACCGTTTCGGATTGTGGTTCGACGCCACCTACTGCACAGAAGAGTGCGACGGCGCCATCGAGCACACGCAGGGCCCGCTCGACCTCAACGGTAAAATCAACATGTCCCGGAGTGTCGATGATATTGATCTTATATGGCTCACCGTTTAACTTCCAGAATACGGTGGTGGCAGCGGAAGTAATGGTAATGCCGCGTTCCTGTTCCTGGATCATCCAGTCCATGGTGGCGGTCCCGGCGTCCACTTCGCCAATCTTGTAATTGATACCGGTATAGTACAATATACGCTCGGTCGTCGTGGTTTTCCCCGCGTCGATGTGGGCCATGATGCCGATGTTTCTGGTATGTACTAACCGATCAGTCATATTGTTCTTTTCCCAGTGGGATCATTAGAACCTGAAATGGGAGAAAGCCTTGTTGGCTTCGGCCATCCGGTGCATATCTTCTTTTTTCTTGAATGCGCTGCCTTCCTCCTTGTAAGCGGCCATTATTTCGCCGGCCAGTTTCTCCTGCATCGATTTCTCGTGCCGGTTCCGGGCAAACTTGATCATGTTTTTCATGCCAATGGACATTTTCCGTTCGGCCCTGATTTCTGACGGGATCTGGAAAGTAGCACCTCCGACACGGCGGCTTCTGACCTCCACCGCAGGGGTGACATTGGCCAGGGCCTTTTTCCAGACTTCCAGTCCATCTTCCTTGCTGCGCTGGGACACGATATCGATCGCCTCGTAAAAAATATCAAAGGCGCTGTTCTTTTTACCCTGCAGCATGATATTGTTGACAAACTTGGTCACCAGTTCATCTCCGAACTTTGGATCTGGAACGATGATCCTCGATTTTGATTTGCCTTTTCTCATGATCTATATAATAATGTATCGTTATTTCTTAGGTCTTTTGGTTCCGTATTTGGATCTGCGCTGCTGCCTGCCATCGACGCCGGAGGTATCGAGGGCGCCGCGGATGATATGATAGCGCACACCGGGAAGGTCTTTCACCCTGCCTCCGCGAATGAGGACAATGGAGTGCTCCTGGAGGTTATGGCCTTCGCCGGGAATATAGGAGTTCACCTCTTTCCCGTTGGTCAGCCTTACCCTTGCCACTTTCCGCATGGCCGAGTTAGGCTTCTTGGGAGTGGTGGTGTAAACCCTTACACAAACCCCGCGACGCTGCGGACAGGAGTCCAAAGCCGGAGATTTGCTCTTATCAATCGTTTTAGCGCGTCCTTTTCTGACAAGCTGTTGAATCGTTGGCATACGAATCTTTTTAAATTATTTTTTAGCTTACGGATGCTCTGAATCGCAATCCAGGGCATCGATTTATATAAAAATCTTCAGGAAAATATACAAGGTGGGCTTTACCGAGACCGGGCAGGCCGTTGCGGTACTGCCTTGAAACCTATAGCGTCTCACCTTGTCAGGTTCCCTAAGCCCCTCTGAACAAGTCAGAAGAACAACCCTTAAAAAATCGGGCTGCAAAGGTACAAATTGATTTTAAATTAACAAACATTGCAATAAAAAATATTATGAGAATGATCACAAATTTTCTGATGACTGATATAATTTGGAGATTATATCATTATTCTCACAAATAACAATAATTTTTACATTTGCATGATTCAACTTATCCACTTACCAATTTCACTGATTGAATTATTTATATTATGAAAATCTTCAACCATTTATGGCTTAAAGGATTATTGCTGACATCGATGATCCTGATGGTATTACTGCTCTCATGCGGGAGGAAACAAAAAGTCCCGCTTCCCCCTGCAAAGGTCCAGGTGATCGGGGTACTGCAAACCAATGTACCTGTTCCGGCCGATTATGTAGGGCAGACTTATGGCTACAAAGACATACCCATCCGGGCCAGGGTGGATGGATTTCTGACGGGCATGTATTTCCGGGAGGGGTCGAACGTAAAAAAGGGCCAGTTGCTTTACACCATTGATCCTGAGCCGCTAAAAGCCATTGAGGCGGATAAGCTGAGCGGGCTTACCGAAGCACAGACGCATCTGGCCAGGGCCGAAAGCGATCTCCGCCGCATCAGGCCACTGGCGGCGATCAATGCGGTCAGCCAGCGCGACCTGGATGCGGCAGTGGCGGAATATGAAGCCGCGACGGCCAGGGTGGAGGCACATGAAGCCCAGGTCCGCTATGCACAAATTAACCTTGGTTATACCCGGGTCACCTCTCCCATTGATGGGATAATCGGCAAGACGGAAGCCAAAACGGGAGAATACGTGGGGAAAGCGCCCAATCCCGTCGTTTTGAATGAAGTGTCCAGCACCGATACAATCCTGGTGAATTTTTCCATCAGTGAATCGGAATTTATCAAACTGGCAAGAACAGTCATTGAACGCGCAAAAGCCGGGAAAGGGCCTCAGACCAGCCAGCAGGAGAGTGAAGCGAAAGTTTCCCTTATTCTCTCCGATGGCAGCCTGTTCGATTTCCCAGGTCGTCTCAGTTTTGCCGATCGGCAGGTAGACCCCACCACCGGCACAATTTTAATCCAGGCTGCATTCCCAAACCCCGACCGACTCCTGCGACCAGGACAGTTCGCCAGGGTACGTGTCACGATGGAAGAGATCGAAAACGGCCTGCTGGTCCCGCAGCGATGTGTCAGGGAATTGCAGGGAGTGTTCCAGGTATATGTTCTGACCGCTGATAACACCATAGAGACAAGAAATGTCAAGATGGGCCCCAAAGTGGGAGGAATGTGGCTGGTAGAAGCTGGGTTGAAACCCGGAGAAACTATCGTTTTCGAAGGACTTAACCTGGTGAGGCCCGGGATGAAGGTTGATCCGGTCATGGTGGACATCCCACCGGAACTCATGAATTATTAACACATAACCATTAATCATATGGCTGAATTTTTCGTCAGGCGGCCCATCGTTGCGATGGTTATTTCGATCTTCATTGTGATCCTCGGGGTCATTTCCATGCTGCAACTCCCGATCGCGCAATATCCCGACCTCACCCCACCCATGGTTTCAGTAACCGCCACCTATCCGGGAGCCAGTGCCGTGATCGTCGAACAATCGGTAGCCACCCCGCTGGAACAGGAAATAAACGGAGTAGAAAACAGCATCTATATGCAGTCCATCAACACAAACGATGGCTACATGAATATCCGGGTATCCTTCGATGTAGGCACGGATCCGGACATGAATAATGTTCTGACCCAGAACAGGGTATCATCTGCCACCCCAAAACTGCCGGAAGACGTGAAGCGCCTGGGGGTCAGCTCTAAAAAATCTTTGGCCTTTCCGATGCTAATGGTGAACATAAATTCACCGGGGGGGACATACGACAGTCTTTTCCTCTCAAATTTTGCGAAAATCAATGTGGCTGACCAGATCGCCAGGATACCCGGCGTGGGAAGGACGGATGTTTTCGGAGCGGGAGATTATGCCATGCGCATCTGGATCAAGCCCGACAAGCTGGCCATCCTGGGCATCACAGTGCCTGAGGTGATAAATGCCATCCAACAGCAGAATGTTGTGGTGGCCGGCGGGCAATTTGGCGGTTTACCGGCTCCTCCGGGAACTGAATTCACCTATACGGTCAGATTAAAAGACAGGCTTCAGTCGGAGGAGGAATTCAACAATATAACGATCCGCATAAAACCGGATGGATCACAGGTTAAATTAAAAGATGTAGCCAGGGCTGAATTAGGCACCGAAACTTCAAAATCCTTCGTTCGCCTCAACAGTAAACCCACTGCCGCCATTGCCATCTTCCAGGCTCCCGGCTCCAACGCCCTGGATATCACCAACTCGGTGAACAACCTCATGGAAGAGATATCTCCCGGCTTTCCCCAGGATATTGAATACGAGATCGCACTGGATACCACGCTGGCCATTACCGAAGGGATCAATGAGATCATAACAACCCTCTATCAAGCCCTTATCCTGGTTGTCCTTGTGGTTTTCATATTCCTTCAGAACTGGCGAGCCATGCTGATCCCCCTGCTGGCAATCCCCGTATCGCTGGTCGGAGCATTTATCCTGTTTCCGGCCCTGGGATTTTCCATCAACACTTTATCGTTACTGGGCCTTGTATTAGCAATCGGCATTGTGGTGGATGATGCCATCGTGGTGGTCGAAGCGGTCATGGTCAATATCGAAAAAGGGATGGACTCGAAAACGGCGACGATACAGGCCATGAAAATGGTAACCGGGCCCATCATTGCAACAACGCTGGTGGTAGTTGCCGTTTTTGTTCCTGTTGCGGCCGTTGCCGGGATCACCGGCAGGCTTTACCAGCAGTTTGCCATTACGATCGCCGTATCAGTCGTTGTTTCCACCATCAATTCACTGACACTCAGCCCTGCACTCAGTTCTTTATTGCTCAGGCATCCGAAGCCGTATAAGGGGATTGCAGGCAAATTCTTCGGGGGGTTCAACCGGTATTTCGACAGGGCAAATGTGTCATACACAAGTTTCACCCATATTGTTGCCCGAAAAATGTCGCGCGCCGGCATTTTCATGCTCCTGATATTTGTGTTCGCCGGATTTTTTGGCAGGATCCTGCCGGGTGGTTTTATCCCGGAAGAAGATATGGGCTATTTCTTTGTCAATGCCCAGTTACCGGAAGCTTCCTCCCTCCTGCGAACTGACAAGGTCGCTGAAAAAATTGATAAAATCCTCTCATCAACAGAAGGAATTGAATATTATACAACTATCACTGGTTATAGTATGCTGACGGGAGGGTTTTCTAGCAATTCTGCTTTTATTTTCGTATCTTGCAAGGAATGGGGTGAAAGGGGCAGTAAAAATACCGCTCCAAAAATTATCCAGCGGCTCAATGCTGCTTTCAGGAACGAGATCCAGGAAGCGCAGGTATTTGCATTCGGCCCTCCTGCCATCCCGGGATTAGGCAATGGCTCAGGATTCAGCATCATGATACAGGATAAGGCAGGCAATACGCCGCAATATCTGTCGGAACAGACCCAGCTATTTATACAGGCTGCCCGGCAGCGGCCGGAGATCGGATCAGCCTTTTCGACATTCCAGGCCTCCACCCCTCAGCGCTTTATTGATATCGACCGGGAGAAGGCCCTTAAAATGGGACTGCCGCTCAAGGATGTCTATGCCACTATCGGGGCATTTCTTGGCGGGACTTACGTAAACGACTTCAACCGGTTCGGGAGGGTCTTCAAGACTTATCTTCAGGCCGAACCGGAATACAGGTTCAGTGACAAGGAGATGCAAATGTTTTATGTCAAAAGCAATGACGGCACGATGGTTCCGCTGAGTTCCATTGCCAGGATTGAAGAGATAGCAGGACCTGAATTCACGTTCCGTTTCAATATGGCCAGGGCTGCAGAGGTGACGGGAGCCCCCGCACCCGGGTACAGCTCCGCGCAGGCCCTTAATGCACTGGAAGAGGTGGCCAGGGAAGTCCTCCCGTCAGATATCGGTTATGCCTGGAATGCTATGTCGTTTCAGGAGAAAAAAGCATCCGGAACTATCGGGACCGTATTTCTTTTTTCTATCGTATTCGTCTTTCTGATCCTGGCAGCCCAGTATGAAAGCTGGTCGCTGCCGATCACCATCCTGCTCGGCACTCCGTTTGCCATTTTCGGGGCTTTTCTTGGTTTATGGCTCGCCAAGCTCGGATCTGATATTTTTGTGATGAACACCTTCGCCCAGGTATCCCTGATCCTCCTGATAGCCCTCGGGGCAAAAAACGCTATCCTGATCATAGAATATGCCAAAGATGAATTTGAGAACAAAGGCCTTTCCCTGATGGATGCCGCCATTGAAGCGGCAAAGCTCCGGCTGCGCCCCATCCTGATGACCGCTTTCTCCTTTATCCTGGGCGTGATTCCGCTCCTCACCGCTTCCGGCGCCGGCTCGATAGCCAGGAATGTCATGGGGGTGGCGGTTTTTTCCGGAATGATCGTCGCCACCATGATCGGGATATTCTTTTACCCCATGTTTTATGTGCTCGTGGGGAAGTTGGCTGGCTATGAAAAAAAACGTGACAGATTGAAAAATCAAACGGTTGAATTAAAATCAGATGAATAATATGACACGGCATCTACGAATACTGACCCTGTCGCTGCTGATCCTTATCATCTCCGGATGTGCCGTCGGGCCAAACTTTCAGAAACCGGTGGTTCAATCACCGGATAAATTCAGATTCTCCCTGGTCGAAGCGGACTCCATCCCGACTTTGTCATGGTGGGAGCTGTTCCGGGATCCCGTTCTCGATACCCTGATCACCATCGCCTTGAAAGAAAACCGGGATGTGCAGATTGCCACTGCCCGCATAGAAGAAGCTAGGGCTGCCATGCGCTTTAACAAAGCGGATATGTGGCCGCGGCTGGGATATGAAGGCAACATCTACGGGGGCAACCTCAACCAGGTAATGTTGAGTGGCAATACCGACCACTACAGCAATTATTACGCAGCTCCGGTCCTTTCCTGGGAAATCGATTTCTGGGGCAAATATCGTCGTGCCACGGAATCGGCCCGCGCCGAGATGATAGCAACCGAATTCGCGCGCCGCGGCATCATGATCAGCCTCATCTCCGAAGTGGCCAACCTTTATTTTCAATTGCTTGATTTCGATAACCGGCTGGAAATTAGTCGAAGAACTCTGGCAATCAGGGAGGAATATTTATTCATCATACAGGAAAGGTTCAACAAAGGCGTTGTCGCCGAAATCGACTTAAACCAGGCACAAATACAGGAAGCCATTGCCGCTGCCGCCGTGCCCCAGTATACGCGACTGGTGGCTGGTGCGGAAAACGCGCTGAGCATCCTGATCGGCAGAAACCCCGGACCGGTTATCCGGGGAAAACCGCTGCAGGAACAGGTCATGCCACCGGATATTCCACCCGGACTGCCCTCTGACTTGCTGGTCAGGCGCCCTGATATTATGGAAGCCGAACAATACGTAGCTGCACAGAATGCCCGGATCGGCGTGGCACAGGCCATGCGCTTTCCATCTTTCAACCTGACCGGCCTGCTCGGCG